>JBJEQT010000097.1:0-12469 GCA_051881895.1 Oscillospiraceae bacterium | reverse complement strand
GAAAAGTCGGCGGATCAGCAGTGGAGAGCGGCTATTTCGGCGATTTGTGAAGCGGCGCCTGTCCTTTCCAGGCAGAAAACCGGCGCGCTTATGGTCATTGAAAGAAAGTCGCGCCTGGGTGAGATTATCAAAACCGGTACGATCATCGATTCCGTTCCCAGTATGGAATTGATCGGGAACATCTTTTTCCACAATTCCCCCCTGCACGACGGCGCCATGATCCTGCGGGACGGAAAATTGTATGCGGCTGGCTGTTTTTTACCGCTTTCGGACAATTATGATATCAGTAAACAGCTGGGGACCCGGCATCGTGCGGCGTTGGGAATGAGCGAAAATTCAGACGCGCTCGTCATTGTCGTTTCCGAGGAGAACGGCGTGATTTCGGTGGCGCTGGAGGGGAAACTCACCCGGGGATATGACGCGGAAATGCTGCGCGAACTTTTGGAAAAAACGCTTCTGCCTGAAAAAAAGTCAGAAGATAAAAAGCCTGGATTCTGGAGGGCGATTACAAAATGAAAATTCCGAAAATCCGTCTGGATTCCCTGTGGCAGAACAATACCTTTTTTAAAGTCATTTCGGTCCTTATCGCCTGCATTATTTGGGTCGTGGTGGCGATGAATATGAAAACGGATATCCCCCGGGCCATCAAAGAAGTTCCGGTTACCACAGATAATCAGACTTCCTTTATCTCCAAAATGGGGCTTACGGTTATCGGGGATGAAAGCCTGTTTGTGGACGTGACCATCGAGGGACAGCGCCTGGTCGTCGGCAGCATCAAGCCGGAAGATATCTCTGTCTCGGTAGACCTCAGCTCGGTCAATGGGTCGGGAAGCTTTTCTTTGCCATTGGTGGCGGAAAATGTTTCGGGCAAAAACTTTACCATTTCTTCTATCTCTCCGTCTACGGTGAATCTGAAATTCGACCGGATGGTCACCAAAAAATTCAATGTGGATTTGGAAATGGAAGGCCTTACCGTTCCGGAGGAAGGGTATTTGATGGAAGAAGCGGTCGTCAACCCGACTCAAATATCGATCACGGGGCCGGATACGGATATCGCCAAAATCGCAAAATGTGTGGTTTTTGTGAACTATGAGGGGAATCTGACCAAAACGACGACATTCACTTCAGATATCGTTCTGCTGGACAAAGACGGCCATGAAATTGACACTTCCATGCTGACGATGGATGTGAAGCAGGCAGAAGTAGTTGTGCCGATCTTAAAAACAGTCGACCTGCCGGTTACGGTTTCGTTTTTGAATGTGCCGTCAAATCTGAATCTGGAAACTTTAAAATACACGATTTCCAACGAAACCATCACGGTGGCGGGACCGGTGGATGAGATCGGAAAGTACAGCGAGATCGTTTTGGGGTATATCGATTTTAAATCGCTGGATCTCGACAGCAGTTTTACCTTTGATGTGGAATTGCCCGAGGATTTTACCAATGTAGCCCATACGGAAACGGTTACAGTCACGTTTGACTGGACGGATATGGTGGAAAAAGAATTCACCGTAACCAATCTTTCGCTGATGAATATCCCGGCGGATTATACTGCGAAGCTGCTTACCAACAAGATCACAAAGGTCAAGGTAATCGGCCCGGCACAGGTGCTGGAAAGCATGACGTCGGATGATTTGGTGGCACAGATCGATTTGAGCAAACGAGCGGTGGAAACCGGGCAGTTTAAAACGGCGGTGACGATTTCGGCGCCGACGAAAAACCTTGTTTGGGCCGTAGGAGACTATACGGCAGTTGTGGTCGTCAGCGAAAAAGAATGACCGCGCTGGAATGAAATTGGATGTAATGCAAGACCGTCTGGACCCACTGTTCAGACGGTTTCTTTGTGAAAAAGGGGAGATGCTCGTGGCGATTATTTTAACGGGAATTTGCACGGAATTGGACGATCCGTTTGAAAAAGCGGTACAAACAGCGAAAAAACAACTGAAAATCGGCACAAAAGATGTTTTGTCCGCTTATCCGGTAAAAAGTTCAATCGATGCGCGCCATCCGGAAAAAATCAAACTGGTTTATTCTGTGGGTATCGAACTTGCGTGTGACGAAGAGACGGTGCTGCGGCGCGCCAATCTCTCCAACGCATCCCTGCGGCGGGACACAAAGCTGGAAATCTCTTTTGGCATGACGCCGATGGCCCATCGGCCTGTAATCGTGGGATTTGGCCCCGCCGGCATGTTTGCGGCACTTTTGCTTGCGCAGCAGGGCTACCGGCCGCTGGTTCTGGAGCGCGGAATGGATGTGGATACCCGTGTCCGGGCGGTGGAAGGCTTTTGGAAATCCGGAACGCTGGACACGAAAACAAATGTACAATTTGGAGAAGGCGGAGCGGGTACTTTTTCCGACGGTAAGCTGACCACCCGTATTCACGATCCCAGGTGCGGATACGTGATGGAACAGCTGGCGCTTTTCGGCGCGCCGGAGGAAACCATGAAACGGGCGAAACCCCATATCGGAACCGACAAGCTGCGCAAAGTGGTTAAGACCATCCGGATGGAAATTGAGCGGCTGGGCGGCCAGGTGAAATTCGGCGTTCAGGTGGAAGATTTGCTGATTCAGCGTGGAAAACTGGTCGGGATCATGGCTGATGGCCAGCCGATCCCCTGCGATCAGCTGGTGCTGGCGGTGGGGCACAGTGCGAGGGACACCTTTGAAATGCTTGCGCGGCGCCAAATTCCCATGATTGCAAAGGCTTTCTCGGTAGGGGTGCGGATCGAGCATCTGCAATCGGTTATCGACCGGGGCCTGTACGGAAAGTTCGCAGGGCATCCGGCGCTGGACAAAGGGGAATACCAGTTGTCCTACCGGGAAAAAGAACGCGGGGTTTATACGTTTTGCATGTGCCCGGGCGGCGTGGTGGTACCCTCCGCTTCAGAACCGGAAACCGTTGTGACTAATGGAATGAGCGAATACGCGCGGGATGGGAAAAATGCCAACGCGGCTTTGGTTGTTTCCGTAGACGAAAGGGATTTCGGAGCCAATCCGATGGACGGGGTCGCGTTCCAGCGCCGTTTGGAACGGGCTGCTTTTTCGGCGGGCGGCGGGTCCTACAGCGCGCCGGGCCAGACGGCGAAAAGCTTTTTGGAGGCGGACAGACCTGCTTTGCCCCGTTCACTGGAACCGACCTATGCGCGGGGTGTCCGTCCCTATGCTTTAGGCCAGCTTTTTCCTGATTCGATCAATCAGATGCTGGAGACCGGCTTGCGCAAATTTGAACGGCGGATTCCCGGCTTTTCCGGCGCGGACGCTTTTTTGACCGGGGTGGAGACCCGGACGTCTTCGCCGGTCCGCATCCTGCGGGAGGAGAATTTCCAGTCCCCGGCTTTGCAAGGGCTGTATCCCTGCGGCGAAGGGGCAGGATATGCCGGCGGGATCGTCAGCGCGGCGGTAGACGGCGTTCGGGTGGCGCAGCAGATCATGGCTGGTTACGCCCCTGCGACGGATATGGGCAAATATTGAATTTTTTTCAATATGGTGATAAAATAGTTCCATTATGCTGTTGTGTCAGAAAGGGAGGCGGTTCCGGTGAAAAAATGGAAAATAGCATCACCCGATTCTGAAACGATTGCGCAGTTGTGCCGGGAGCAGATTCCCCCTTTGGCCGCACATTTAATGGCGGTACGTGGTATTGCCGGCATAGAAGAAGCGCGCGGCTTTTTACAGGGTGCCGGCGGGCTCTCCGACCCGTTTTTGCTTCGGGATATGGACAAAGCGGCAGAACGGATCGGAATAGCGATAGAAGAAGGGCAGAAGATCTGCGTTTACGGCGATTACGATTGCGACGGCATTACGGCGACCGTTTTGCTTTATACCTATTTGCAGAGTGTTGGCGCGGATGTGTTTTTTTACATTCCTGACCGGGATCAGGAAGGATATGGCATGAATTTGGGAGCGGTGCAGGCAATCGCGGCCAAAGGAACCGACCTGATTGTCACAGTGGATAATGGCATTTCGGCGCTGGAAGAGATTTCTTATGCGGTTCGTTTGGGAATGGATGTGGTAGTTACCGACCACCATCAGCCGAGAGAGTCATTGCCGGACTGTACGGCAGTGGTGAACCCGCACCGGAAAGATCAACAGGATGTTTTTTGCGATTTGGCAGGCGTCGGCGTTGCGTTTAAGCTGATTTGCGCGATGGAAGGCGACAGCGGCGACGAAATGCTGGAATACTATTCCGATTTGGTGGCTCTTGGAACGATCGCCGATGTGGTGCCGCTGCGGGAAGAAAATCGTGTGATTGTCCGCCACGGCCTGGAAAATTTGGAGCATACGCAGAATTTGGGATTGGCTGCGCTTCTGGAGGCCTGCGGAATGGCGGGAAAACCGTTGACAGCAACAAGCGCGGCGTTTGTTCTGGCGCCGCGGATCAATGCCGCGGGAAGATTGGGGCAGGTTGAAAAAGCGCTGGAGCTTCTGCTGTGTGAAGAAGCGGAAAGCGCCGCAGCCCTGGCTGAGGAAATCTGCGGATACAATAAAGAACGTCAGTCGCTGGAAGCGGGCATTTTAAAAGAGGCAGCCACGCTGATTCAAAAAAATCCCGCTTGCCTGTATGATCGGGTGCTTCTGCTTGCGGGAAAAGGCTGGCATCCGGGCGTGATTGGGATTGTGTGCGCCAGAATGGTGGAAAAATTCGGGAAGCCGTGTATTCTCTTTTGCGAAGAGGATGGCGTAATGCGGGGTTCCGGCCGCAGCGTTGACGGATTTGACCTAATCGGTTGTATCAGCCGCTGCGGCGAGCTGCTTGACCGGTATGGCGGCCATCCTGCGGCTGCAGGGTTGACTTTGCAGAAGGAGAATTATGCGGATTTTTGTGCGGCTCTGCAGCGGGAAGCCGCTAATATGTGCGAATACATGCCTGCGGCGGCGTTGTGGATCGACAAGTCCGTATCGGTGGGAGAAATGACCGTTCCGGCTTTGAAATCCCTGCAGGCGATGGAGCCTTTTGGGGCGGCGAATGAAGCGCCGGTGTTTTTATATGAGCAGTGCAGGATAGAGGGCGTTTATGCCATGGGAGGCGGCAAGCACCTGAGGTTAAAGCTAAAACAAAACGAACAAACCTTTTACGCCGTATACTTTAATATGCCGCCGGAAAACTTTTATTATCAGGTAGGAGATCAGGTTGATGTCGCGGCCAATTGTGAGATCAATTTTTATCAGGATAAGGAACAGATATCTGTGAAAATCAGAGATATTCGGCTGACCGGATTCCGGCAGGACGCCTATTTTGAAGGGCGGGAGCAGTACAGCCGTTTCCAGCGGTCCGAGGCTTTTTTGAAAGATTCCTCCAGCCGTTCCATTCCGAACCGGGCGGATATTGCGCAGCTGTATCGCGGGCTGCGTGACCGAAGTCCCTTTTACGGTGATTACGATGGACTTTTCGCCCGTTTGGGCGGCCAGGAAAAAAATTACTGCTCTTTCCGTTTGGGATTGGAAATCCTGATAGAAAGAGGCCTTGTAAAGGTGTCCAGAGAAAAAAGAGGCTTCTGTTTTTCGGTGCCGCAAACCAACCAAAAGGTGGATTTGGAACAATCGCCGATCATGCAGAAACTTCATCTGATAGAGGGGTAAAACCGATGCTTAGTACCTTTGACGATCTTAGGCAGCAAATTCAAAACAGCGGGAAACAACTGGATTTGGGTCAGATTCAGCTGGCATATGAAGCCGCGGAAAAAGCGCATGGGGGACAATTGCGCGTTTCGGGGGAACCTTACATCATCCATCCGTTGAATGTTGCTTCCATTCTGGTCGGTCTGGGAATGGACACAGAAACAGTTGTGGCGGCGCTTCTGCACGATGTGGTGGAGGATACGCCGGTTACCTTGGAAGAGATATCCCGCGATTTCGGCCAGGAGGTAGCGCTGCTGGTAGATGGCGTTACCAAGTTGGGAAAAATCCCGTTTTCTTCCCGGGAAGAGCAGCAGGCGGAAAATATCCGCAAGATGCTGCTTGCCATGGCGCAGGATGTTCGGGTAGTCATTATCAAGTTGGCTGACCGCTTGCACAATATGCGGACCATCGATTGTATGCCGGACCAAAAGCGCCGGGACAAGGCTCTGGAGACCATGGAGGTTTATGCGCCGCTGGCGCACCGGCTCGGCATCCGGGGAATCAAGGAAGAGCTGGAAGATTTGTCTCTGCGGTGCCTGGATGGGATTGCCTATGAAGAAATCGAAGAGACGCTTGCTTTGAAAAAAGAAGAACGAACGGCTTTTTTAAACCGGATGAAGGAGAAAATCCGGGAGCGGGTGACCCAGGAACACAAAAATGTGTATATCGAAGGCCGGGTAAAGAGCGTTTACGGCATTTACCGCAAAGTATATATGAACGGACGCGCTTTTGAAGAAATCTATGATATTTACGCGATCCGCCTGATCGTCGATACGGTATTCGATTGCTACAACATTTTAGGAATTATCCACGATATGTTCCGGCCGATCCCCAATCGGTTCAAAGACTATATTTCCACGCCGAAATCCAACATGTACCAATCGCTTCATACCACGGTGGTGGATAAAGAGGGCATCCCCTTTGAGGTTCAAATCCGCACCTGGGATATGCATTATACCGCGGAGTACGGCATTGCCGCCCACTGGAAGTACAAGGCGGGCGTCAGCGGAAATGATAAACTCAGTGAACGGCTGGCTTGGGTGCGCCAGCTTTTGGAAGCACAGCAGGAGTCGGAAGATGCAGAGGATCTGGTTCGGTCGATCAAAACAGACCTTTCTCCGGAAGAAGTGTTTGTCTTTACGCCGAAGGGCGATGTCATCAGCCTGCCTGCGGGCGCCACGGTAATCGATTTTGCTTATGCGATCCATACGGCGGTCGGCAATCGGATGGTGGGCGCCAAAGTAGACGGCCGGATGGTCTCCATCGATTATGAGGTGAAAACAGGTAACATCGTTGAGATTTTAACGTCCAACAGTGCCAATCACGGACCCAGCAGAGACTGGATTAAAATTGTAAAAACCAGCGGAGCCCGCAACAAAATTCGCGCCTGGTTTAAGAAAGAGCGCCGGGAAGAAAATATCCGCGAGGGCCGGGAAGAGCTGGAACGGGAATTTAAGCGAAACAGCATCACCTTAACGGAGGAACAGCAGGCGGAATTTGTGCTGGACATCGCCAAGCGCCAGCGCTTTACCAATATCGACGATTTTCTCGCGGCCATTGGTTACGGCGGCGTATCCTTATCCCGCATCATCCCTCGTATCAAAGAGGATTATCTGCGTATATACCGCACCAGTGAAGAGGAAAAACTGGATAAAACGCTGGTTCGCCCCAAAAAAGAGCGAAAGGCCCAGAGCGGTGTCATCGTAGAAGGACTGGACGGCTGCCTGGTCAAGTTTGCACGTTGCTGCAATCCGCTGCCCGGCGATGAAATCGTTGGCTTTATTACCCGCGGATTTGGCGTTTCCATCCATAAACGGGATTGCGTCAATGTGGTAAACAGCATCAACGACGAAGAGCAAAAAGAACGATGGGTACGGGCTGAATGGGCGGAAAACGTCAGGGATTCGGTATTCAAATCAACGCTGGAAATTTTTGCGGCGGACCGCAGCGATCTGCTGGCGGATGTCAGTATCGCCATTGCCAATATGCGGATCCCGCTCCACTCTCTGAGCGCCAGAGAGGCAAAAGACCACCATGTTGTCATCCAGATCACATTGGGAATTACCCATTTGGAACAGCTGAATAATATCATCAGCACTTTCCAGCGAATTAGCGGCGTGATATCAGTAGAGCGGACCAACCAATAAGGAGGAGAAAAAATGCGCGTGATCGTGCAGCGGGTGCTGGCCTCCCGCGTGGAAATTGACGGGGCTGTTTCCGGCTCCATCGGGCAGGGGCTGATGGTCCTTCTGGGAATTACGGAAGGAGACAGCCGGGAACATTGCGATTTTTTGGCGGATAAACTGGTCCATCTGCGCATCTTTACTGATGAACAGGAAAAGATGAACCTGTCCTTACAGGATATCGATGGGGAGATGCTGATTGTTTCCCAGTTTACGCTCTACGGCGACTGCAAAAAAGGGCGCAGGCCATCCTTTGTGGCGGCGGCCCGGCCGGAAACCGCGATTCCGCTTTATGAATATTTTATTGAAGCAGTGAAGCGGCAGGGCGTGAAAAAGGTGGCCACCGGTCAGTTTGGGGCGGACATGCAGGTCTATATTCAAAACGATGGTCCGGTAACGCTGATGCTGGATACGGATGAAATCATGAAGCGGGGCGCGAAATGAATATCAAAACGTTAGTAGTGGGAATGATACGGGCCAATTGTTATTTGATTTGGAATGACGACGCTTGTGTTTTGATCGATCCGGGCGATGACGAGCAGCGAATTGAGGCGGCGGTGGAGCAGGTCGGAAAACCGTTAAAAGCGATTTTATTGACCCACGGGCATTTCGATCATGTCGGAGCGGTAAAAGCGTTAACAAAGCGCTATCCGCAGGTACCGGTCATGATCGGCGCGGAGGACGAGGAGCTTTTGCTGGAGCCGGAGCGGGTTTACCATGGGATGCTTTCCCGCATCCCGGATAAGCTGCATTTGCAGGCAGACCGTCTGCTGGCGGACGGCGATACGATCGTTATCAGCGGCATGCACTTTACGGTAATATCCACACCGGGGCATACCAAAGGCTCTGTCTGCTACCTTTATGAGAACGTGGTTTTTTCCGGCGATACTTTGTTTCGCGGTACGTGCGGCCGGTGCGATTTTTACGGCGGAAACAGCCATGCCATGCGTGATTCGCTGGCGAAGCTGGCCGCGCTGGAAGGAGACCGTCCGGTTTATCCGGGCCACGAAGACGAAACCTCTTTGGATTGGGAAAGAAAATACAATCGATTTATGGGATCAAAACAATGAACTTGATATTAGATGGACATTGCTACAAATACGAATTGGAATCGCTGGCCAACATGTTTTTTCATGAAAACAAGGTAAGGGTCGTTGAGGAAAAAGACTTCGGTCAAGAAGAATACCTTTATACGCGATACACGCCGGAAGAGGATGGGACCGTATCGCTGAAAGTTGTCACGAAAATCGATGGAAAGCTGCGGGAAGAGTGCTTTCGGGGAAAAACGGACGAAAAAGACCCGGATCGCTTTTGCGAGTATCATTTGTGCCGCATGCTTTACCGGCAGCTGGAAGAAGCCACCGGTCTTTCGCTGGCTTGGGGAATGCTGACCGGCGTGCGCCCGGTCCGGCTGATTTACCGCTACCGGGAAAGGGGTATGAGCGACACTCAAATCCGGGAACATCTGCGCCGGGATTATTTTGTAACGGATGAGAAAATCGACCTTTTGCTGCGAACGGCGGATAAAGAGAAACAGATTTTGGATTTATCCCGCCCAGAGTCCTTCAGCCTGTATATTTCCATTCCGTTTTGTCCCTCCCGCTGCAATTATTGTTCCTTTGTCTCGCACTCCATTGAAAGGGCCAAAAAGCTGATTCCGGAGTATGTGTCGCTTTTGATCCGCGAGATTGAATATGTGGCGCCGATTGTCCAAAGACTTGGGCTTCGCTTGGAGACGGTTTATTTCGGAGGCGGAACACCGACGGCGATTTCTTCCGAACAGTTAGAGCAGATCATCTGCGCGATTGAACAGCATTTTGATCTTTCCCACCTGCGGGAATACACGGTGGAAGCCGGCCGTCCGGACACGATCACCATGCAGAAGCTTCAGATGCTCAAACGAAAAGGCGTTACCCGCATCAGCATCAATCCGCAGACCATGAATGACGCTGTTTTGGAGCAGATCGGGCGGCGGCATACCACCGCACAGACGATCGAGGCTTTCCAAATGGCGCGGCAGGCGGGCCACCGCAACATCAACATGGATTTGATTGCTGGCTTGACGGGAGATACCCTGGAGAGCTTTTGCCGCACAGTGGATCAGGTGATCGGGCTGGCGCCGGAAAATATTACGCTGCACACCCTGTCGGTAAAGCGATCTTCCCGGCTGGGGCAGCATGCGAAAGAGTTCTATCTGCAGGAACACCAGCGGGTCACGGATATGCTTTCGTATGCGGGACAGCGATTTTATGAAGAGCAATACCTGCCATACTATCTGTACCGCCAGAAAAACACCATGGAAAATATGGAGAACGTGGGCTATTGCAAGGATGGCGCAGAAGGGTATTATAATGTCTATATTATGGACGAGACCCATTCGATCATCGCGCTGGGAGCTGGCGGCGTTTCCAAATTACGGCAGCCGGGCGGAACGCTTCTGCACCGTATTTTCAATTATAAATATCCGTATGAGTACATTGAGCGGTTTGATACCGTGTTGCGCCGCAAGGACGAAATTGTAGCGTTTTATGAACCATCAGACCCGGGAGCGTTTTCTCTTGCCCGGGAAAAGTGAAAGTTGTATAATAGTGTTGCAAAAACCGCGAAAGGAGAATCATGATGGCAAATATTAATGAATTCATCAATACAGCGAAAGATCTGGCAGACCTGGCCGGCAAAAAAGCGGGCGAGGCGGTTGAGGTTTCCAAGTTGAAAATCAATAATGTGAAGATAAACGGCGAAATTCAGAAAACATATGAAAAATTGGGCGCTTTTGTTTACAAATTTCAAAAAAACGGCGAAGCAAATGACGAATTGATCCAGATGTGCGTAAAAGAGATCGACGATTTGATGGCCGCCTTGGAAAGCAACGAGAAGAAAATCAACGAGACGCGCCATAAAGCGAAATGCCCGAGCTGCGGCGCGCTGAATGATGTGCAGGCGGTTTACTGCATGAAATGCGGCGGAAAGCTGCAGAGCGAGGCGGATGATCTTTACGTCGAAATGCCTGTAGGCGCGGTTTCGGCGGAGGAGGAATCTTCTTGCTGCCAGGAGGCACGGGAAGAAGAGGAAACTCAGCAGCCTGAAGGAGAGGCCCAGAACTCAACCTGCGAATTTTAAACGGCGGGAAACAAATCTTGTATCAAAAAATCCCCCACGCGGCAGCGTGGGGGATTTTTGTTGAAGGAATGGTCCTTTTATTTGCCGGACTGTTCGCTGGCTTTACGAATATCGACTCTGCGGATTTTTCCGCTGATCGTTTTGGGCAGTTCATCTACAAATTCTACAATACGGGGATATTTGTAAGGCGCCGTCTGCTTTTTCACATAGACCTGCAGCTCTTTTACCAGCTCATCGGAAGGGGTGTAGTTTTTCGTCAGCACAATGGTTGCTTTGACTACCTGTCCGCGTACCGGGTCCGGCGCGCCGGTGACAGCACATTCCAGAACGGCGGGATGCTCCATCAGAACGCTTTCAATCTCAAACGGGCCGATGCGGTAGCCGGAGGCTTTGATCACGTCATCGGTACGGCCAACATACCAATAGTATCCGTCCTCATCCATCCAGGCCGTGTCGCCGGTATGGTAAAGCCCATCGTGCCAGGCTTCGCGGGTCTTTTCTTCATCCCGGTAGTATCCCATGAACAGACCAACCTGTTTTTCTCCGTGGGTGCGCACGCAGATCTCACCAACCAGGCCGGGCTGCACTTCTTTGCCGTTTTCATCCACAACAGCAATGTCATAAAGAGGGGAGGGCTTGCCCATCGAGCCGGGTTTCGGTGTGGTTCCCGCCAGATTTGCCAGGGTCAGCGTGGTTTCGGTCTGCCCGAACCCTTCATACAGTTTCAGCCCGGTATATTCATAAAAACGGTTATAGACTTCCGGGTTGAGCGCTTCGCCCGCGGTGGTTGCATATTTCAGAGAACTCAGGTCATAGCCTTCCATGCCCTCTTTGATGAAGAAGCGGTAGATTGTAGGCGGTGCGCAGAAAGAGGTGATGCGATATTTTTCAATCAGATGCAAAAGGTCGTGCGGAACGAATTTCTCGTAATCATAGACAAAGACAGTGCATCCCACCATCCATTGGCCATACAATTTTCCCCACACCGCTTTGCCCCAGCCGGTGTCGGACACGGTGAGATGCAGCCCGTCGGAAGGGATGTTGTGCCAATATTTAGCGGTGATCAGATGGCCGATGGCGTAGGTGTAATCGTGAAGGACCATTTTCGGATAGCCGGTGGTGCCGGAAGAGAAATACATCAGCATCGGTTCCAGCGCTTTGGTATCAGCCCGGGGGAATTCGTCCGGCATAGCTTCCAGCTCCGTGTCGAAGTCAATCCAGCCGGGGCGGGAGCCCATGGCCGTGAAGCGGGAAGTAAGCCCGGCGTATTCCTCGCAGGCGCTTTCCACATGCTGCGCGACATCTCCGGTGGCGGTGGCAACAATGGAAGTGACGCCGGCGGCTTCAAACCGATAGACATAATCTTTTTTGGTCAGAAGGTTGGTGGCGGGAATGGTCACCGCGCCGATTTTATGCAGCGCAAGGATCGAGAACCAGAACTGGTAATGGCGTTTGAGCACCAGCATGACCATATCGCCTTTTTTGATGCCGTATTTTACAAAAAGGTTAGCAGCTTTATTGGAATACCGGCGCATATCGTCAAAGGT
>JBJEQT010000096.1:0-12669 GCA_051881895.1 Oscillospiraceae bacterium | reverse complement strand
AGGAATGATAGGCTAGGAAGAGAAGTCCTTTCCCAAGCTTATGAAAAGGCCGGAGCGGATGCGCCGGCCTTTTTGCCGTTTGGCAAGGCGATTCTGCAAACAATTCAAACAGGAGGAGCTGCAAAATGAAGCTGATTTCATGGAATGTCAATGGCCTGAGGGCCTGTATGGGAAAAGGCTTTCTGGAGTTTTTTAAAGAAGCGGACGCGGACATGTTCTGTATCCAGGAGACAAAGATGCAGCCCGGCCAGCTGGAACTGGAATTGGAGGGCTATCATCAGTATTGGTGCAGCGCACAGAAAAAAGGATATTCCGGTACAGCGCTGTTTTGCAAACAAGAACCGATTTCCGTGCAGTATGAACTGCCGCAGGAGATCCATGCGAGCGAGGGGCGGGTCATTGCTGCGGAATTTGAACGCTTTTACCTGGTAAATGTCTATACGCCCAATTCCCAGCGAGGACTGACCCGTCTGGACTACCGCATGGAATGGGAGGACGCGTTTTTGGCATACATTCGGCAGCTGGAAGAAAAAAAGCCGGTGGTCATCTGCGGAGATATGAATGTGGCTCATCGGGAGATCGATTTGAAAAACCCCAAAACAAACGTGGGAAATGCGGGTTTCACCCCGCAGGAGCGGGAAAAAATGACGGTGCTGCAGCAGGCCGGTTATTTGGATAGCTTCCGCTATTTTTACCCGGATTTGACCGGCGCTTATTCCTGGTGGAGCTATATGTTCCATGCCCGGGAAAACAATGCCGGATGGCGGATCGATTATTTCCTGGTGTCCCAAAAACTGGAGTCGTTTATGAAAGACGCGAAAATCCACAATGAAGTAATGGGAAGCGATCATTGCCCGGTGGAACTGACGTTGGATTTGTAGCCTATGCCTATTGGATGAAACAGGATGGAATCTGGAAATAGGCTTGCCAACCGCCTATGGGATTTGGTATACTGTTTTTGGAATTTTTTGGCCGCGCAAAACCGCGGAGAAGGGGAAGATTATGGGAAAAAATGCAGAATATATTCAGCGGGTCATGGGCTATGTGGAAGAAAATGTACCGGTCACCCAATCCATTTTGGCTGATCGCAAGGACCTTTGCGCTGCATTTTTGAAAAATGTGCAGGGGAAAGAGTTGGACAAAATTCTGCTGTTTGGCATCGGCAGCTCCTATAACGCGGGGCTGATGGTAAAGCCGCTTCTGGAATCGGCCTTGCAGATGGACGTGCTGGTAGCTTCTCCGGCTATGTATGAGCAGCTGTGCCGCAGCCGCAGCTTTGACAATGCGCTTTTGATCGCAGCCAGCCAGTCGGGCAAAAGTGCAGCTACGATCGATGTGGTCAAGGAACTAAAAGCGAAAGGCGCTTTTGTGGTAGGATTGACCGGAAACTTGGAATCACCGTTGGCAAAAGAATCTTCTGCAGCGGTGGACATCCATTGCGGAGAGGAAAAGTCCAGCGTTATGACCAAGGGCGTACTGGCCACCGCTATGATGATGGCCATGATTGGTTTGGAATATGGATTGGCCAGCGGCCGTGTGTCACAGAAAGATTATGATAAAATTATGGCGGATTTTGATTTTATCGCCAGCCACATGCAGGAAAATCTTTCCTTGGCGAAAGAATGGTGCGCCGCCAATGTACAAGACTGGAGCGGATATCGCTCTTTCTCGCTGATTAGCAACGTTGATTCGACGGGCACCACTCTGGAAATTGCCTTAAAAGTGATGGAAAGCATTTTCCTTCCTTCTGACTCTTTTGAAGTGGAAGAATATTTGCATGGACCTCATTTGCTTCTCTCCCGCAAAGAAGCGGCTCTGCTGCAATTGGATTCGGTCAGCATGGATCATGAAAAATTGTCCCGTATCCACAGCTTCCTGAGGGAAAAAAATGCCCCCTCCTACCAAATCACCCAGGAGGGCGCGCCGGGCTTCACCAAAGACAGCTTGAAAATTTGCAGCGTACAAAATGGACTTTTGGATTTCGCGGAGTTTTTGCCTGTGCTGCAGGTGTGGAGTATTAGCCTGTGGGAGTATTTTGACCAGCAGGGGCTGGACGAATTTGAGATGCCTGGAGATCTTTCTGGCGCTTTGGCCACAAAAGTAAAATAAGCAGTTTACAAGCAATCAAAAATATGCTATGATGTGATATGACATCATAGCATATTTTGTGTTTTATTGGATAGAGAAAGATGGTGAAGAATCATGGAGCTGTTGCAGGATCATAATGAACCTTTATACCTTCAGCTGAAGAAAATTCTTCGGACCGCAGTGGTGAATGGGGAATATACGCCGGGACAGCAGATTCCCACCGAGCAGGAGCTGATGAAACAGTACAACGTCAGCCGCATCACTGTCCGCCGTGCGATTCAGGAATTGATCAATGAAAAATACCTGATCAAAAGCCAGGGGAAAGGGACTTTTGTCAGCCAGACGCGTCCCAGCAGGGAGCTGGTAAAGCTAAAAAGCTTTACAGAAGATTGCGAAGATAATCATCGGGTCGCCAAGTCCCAGGTTTTGTCTGTAACGGTTGATAAAGCCAACAAACACGATGTCAGCCGCTTGGGCGTATCATCAAATGACAAGGTTATTCACATTACACGGTTGCGCTTTCGGGATGATGTACCGCTTTTGATCGAGCATTCTTACTATCCGTATCCGCAATACGAATTTTTGCTGCACCACAACCTCAGCGGGTCGGTTTACGCAATTTTAAAAGAGGAATTGGGACTGGTTCCGGTCCGTTCCGAAAAAAGTGTGGAAATTGCTTACGCGACAGCGGAGCAGGCCCAGCTGTTGGGAACTAATAAAGGAGCGGCGCTGTTTTTAATGCGTACTGTTGTGTACGACGAGGAAGACCATCCGGTCCACCATAATATCGTTTATATGGATGGTGTGGCCTATCGTTTTAGCTTCTAAAGCGGGCTGTGAAAGGGCTTTTTGCCCGATTCATGAAAGCACGCGAAAAAATATACACATATCCTTGTGGAATTTTGACCAAATTCACGATTTTTGTTTTTAGTGTTTACAAATGCAGACGGTTATGATAATATGACGTTATAGGATAACCACGGGATTTCCATGCGCTTTTCTGTGGTTCCTATGAATATGGCACGGCTTTTGCTGTGTCGGCAAATTGCCTATTATTTATAAGGAGGAATTTCCAATGGCTTGTTGTCCGAAATCTGTTATTGCTGAAATCCTGAAAGCCAAAGGCACCATCAAGAGCGTATACTTTGTTGCTTGCGGCGGTTCTTACGCTGGTCTGCATCCGGGTAAATATTTCCTGGAGAGCGAGAGCAAAGAGCTGAAAGTAGATCATTACAGCTCCAATGAGTTCTGCCATGCTACCCCGAAGTCCCTGGGCGAGCATTCTATCGTTATCACCCAGTCTTCTTCCGGTAACACTCCTGAGACTGTAAAAGCTGCTGAGATCGCTCAGAAAGCTGGCGCGGCTTCTATCGTTATCACCAACAAACCCGAATCTCCTCTGGCTCAGAACGGCGACTATGTTCTGGTTCCTGAGAACGGTTCTACCGCTAACAGCGGCCAGGGCTACTCTCTGAAACTGGCTGTTGAGATCCTGAATCAGACCGAGGGTTACGAGAACTACGATGAGATGTACAACGGCTTTGACAGAATTGACAAAATCGTTGGCAACGCTACTCAGTTCATCGCTCCCAGAGCTGAGAAATGGGCGAAAATGTACAAAGACGAGAAACTCATCTACACCATGGGTTCTGGCTCTGCGCACAGTGTTGCTTATTCCTTCGCTATCTGCCTGCTGATGGAGATGCAGTGGATCAACTCTTCCGCGATTCATTCCGGCGAGTACTTCCATGGCCCGTTTGAGATCACTGACCGCGAGACTCCCTTCATCGTATTCATGAGCGAAGGCCGTACTCGTCCGCTGGATCAGAGAGCTCTGGACTTCCTGAAACAGTACGCTGAGAAACTGATGATCGTTGACGTAAAAGAGCTGGGCATCAACACCATCGACGATAAAGTTGTTGAGTTCTTCAACCCGCTGCTGCTCGTTCATGCGATCCGCGTTTTCGCTCAGAAACTGTCTGAGGAGAGAAAACATCCGCTGACCGTCAGAAGATATATGTGGAAACTGGAGTACTAATCCAAGATTAGTATCAAAAGCTTTACATAGCTTCTAAAAAGAGGGGTTTTTACCCCTCTTTTTTTGCTTTTTGATGTTTTTGTGCTACAATAAAGAAAAATGAGGGAGGGGATCAGTTTGAAAGGCAATATCGGATTTATCGGCGCCGGAAATATGGCCGGTGCGATTATCAGGGGCGTTCTCCAGAAAAAAATCTTTTTGCCGGAGCAGGTGTGGGCTTCCGCGCCAAGTATGACGCACCTTTCTTCTTTGCAGCAAGATTGTCAAATCCACATCACGCCGGACAACAGGGAGACTGCCGCTCAGTCGGATATTCTAGTGCTGGCGGTGAAACCTTATTTGATTGCGTCAGTGATTGCGCAAATCAAGGATTGCGTCAAACCGGGTGCTATTGTTGTTTCGATTGCGGCGGGCGTAACCTTGGCGCAAATGGATGAAAGCTTTGAAAAACCGGTTCATCTTGTGCGGGTCATGCCAAACACCCCATGTATGGTCGGGGAGGGAATGTCTGCGATTTTCCCCGGGCGCTGGGTCACGCAGGATGAGACGGAGGAAGTCCGCAGTATTTTTGCGGCTTTGGGCCGGGCGGAGGTACTGGATGAGCGCTTAATCGATGTGGTTGGTGCGGTCAGCGGGTCATCACCTGCTTATGTATATCTGTTTATTGAAGCAATGGCGGACGCCGCGGTAAAGGGCGGCATGCCCCGAGCGCAAGCATATCAGTTTGCGGCACAGGCGGTGCTGGGAGCAGCGAAAATGGTTCTGGAAACGGGACTGCATCCGGGTGCGCTGAAAGACATGGTGTGTTCTCCCGGCGGCACTACGATCGAGGCGATTGAAGTGCTGGAGCAAAAAGGGATGCGCGGCGCAGTGTTTGCAGCGATGGACGCCTGTATGGAAAAGTCCGCTAAAATGAGCAAATAATACGGCATCTGGCAAGGTACGAAATGGTGCCCCTTTGGCAATAACCCTTGACAACTGTTCTGGGTTATGTTACCATATTTTTGTATTCTAAAGCACGATTGAACTCACATGTTTGTGTAAGTCATTTGTTCGCCGAATGGTTTACACAAACATGTGAGCTTTTTTTTGGCCGGAATATAATATTTTTTGGGAGGTACCAATATGAATCACGGTACGGTAAAATGGTTTAATGCAGACAAGGGCTTTGGCTTTATTTCCAATGACGATGGTGGCGAGGACGTATTTGTTCATTTCTCCGCTATCATGGTCGATGGTTTTAAGACTTTGAACGAAGGACAAAAGGTCACTTTCGATATCGAAGCAGACCCGAAAAACAGCGGGAAAACCAGAGCTGTAAACGTTTGCCCGCAGTAAATCGCTGCCGCAAAGAAAAAAGCCGGTCTTTTGGCCGGCTTTTTCTGTTAAAAATTCCGTTTTTGTCTTGTTGAAAAACTTGATTTTCCAACAGAATACTTCTTGTGGACCCAGTCCGCTCCTGCAAGATACGGGAAATAAAATAGAATAAGTGCGATTTGGACATAGGGATTGAAATCTAAAAAAAACCATGATAGAATAATAAAGTTAAAGCGAGAAAGGAAAGGCGGTTTTATCCATGTCCGGGCATTCGAAATGGAGTACGATTAAACGGAAAAAAGAAAAAACAGACAGTCAGCGCGCTAAGGTCTTCACAAAGATCGGCAGAGAAATCAGCGTAGCGGTAAAAGAAGGCGGTCCGGATCCTGCTGTAAACGGAAAATTGCGCGATCTGATTTCAAAAGCAAAAGCGAATAACGTGCCTAACGACAATATTGACCGCATTATCAAAAAGGCCAGTGCGGAGGGCGATAAAAACGATTATGAGACCATTTTTTATGAAGGATACGGCCCTTGCGGCGTTGCGGTCATTGTCGAGGCTTTGACGGATAACCGTAACCGTACGGCAGGTGATTTGCGCCATTATTTCGATAAGTTCGGCGGAAATCTGGGGCAGAATGGCTGCGTGTCGTTCATGTTTGAACAAAAAGGCCTTATTGTTATAGAAAATACCGGCATTGACGAAGAAAAAATCATGGAAGACTGCATGGAGGCCGGCGCTGCCGACTTTAAATACGACGAGGATTCCATTGAAATCTTTACCGATCCGGCAGATCTGCGCAATGTACGCGAGTCGCTGGAGGCAAAAGGATACGCGTTGGCTTCTGCGGAAGTTGAGTATATTCCCAGCACGATGACGGCGATTGAAGACCCGGATTTGATTATAAAGATGGGGAAAATGCTGGAAGTGATGGATGACAACGACGATATCCAGAATGTTTGGCACAACTGGGACAACGAGGAAGATTACGAAGGATAGGTTGATACGCAAAGCCCTCACTTGGGTTTCCGAGTGAGGGCTTTTTCTTTTTAAAAATAAAAGAATATTTGTTCTTTTTTCTATTGACTTTCAAACGAACATACGTTATTATACAGATAAAAGAACAGATGTTCTATACAAGGAGGGGCAATCATGAAAAAGGTATTTATGTTATTGATTACAATCGGAGCGGTAATGCTGCTTGGTACAGCTGGCGCCAGCGATGTTGGAAATATTACAGTTGGAAGAGCGTGCATGCAGGGGCTGGCATCCGTTGGCTTTTTGATTTCCGGCATGTTTGGCGTTCTGCTTTGCCGGATGGATGAAGTGCGTGTTCGCCGTATGCGCAGAAATAGAGAAGCGCGGCGGAGAGTTTCCGGCCAAAGAACATACGTTTATAATGGAAGATGATACATCGGATTACTCCTATTTTACCTAATTTTTTTCTTGGTGTTTGTGTTTTTTCATGGGAATTGGTTAAATTTTAAAAATACAGTTGACTTTTTTTCGGAAAGTTGTTAAGATAATTGCAACTTCATAAATTCAACGCGTTGATAGGGATTAGTAGGATCCGCTGCAATATGCAGAGAGCCGCGGTTAGCTGAAAAGCGGTTATTGCAAAGTTTCTGAACTCACCCTTGAGCGGTCAGCTGAACGATGAACCAGTAGGCTCGAACGGTTTTTTCCACCGATATCGGAAAGCGCGTTAGTAGACGCGTCAAAGCGGGCATGTTTCATGTCAACAGAAGTGGTACCGCGGAGGTTTCGCCTTCGTCTTCTATCAAAGAAGACGAAGGCTTTTTTATTGGGCCAAATGGAAAAACAATGGGAGGAGAACAAGCGATGGACGATATGATGAACATTACGGTGAGCAGGCTCCTGGAGCAAGTAGCCAAGCAGTATCCCGACGACGAAGCGGTCAAGTTTACCGACCGGGACTACCGCCGCACCTGGAAAGAATTTAACGAGGAGGCGGAAACCATTGCCAAAGGCTTTTTGGAAATGGGGATTCAAAAAGGCGACCACGTAGCAATCTGGGCGACCAATGTGCCGGAATGGATGCTGACTTTCTTTGCCTGCACTAAAATAGGCGCGGTGCTGGTCACCGTCAATACCGCGTATAAAGTTTTTGAGCTGGAGTACCTGCTGCGCCAGTCCGATTCGAAAATGCTGGTGATGATCGACAACTTTAAAAAGAACGATTATGTTCAGATCGTCAACGAATTGTGCCCAACTTTGAAGGACAGCAAACCGGGCGAATATAACAATCCGATGCTGCCTTACCTGAAAACGGTCGTGTACGCCGGAAATAAAGATACGGCGCCCGCCGGCATGCTTCATTGGAAAGAATTGTATCAAAAAGCGAAAAAGATTGACGATGAGACGTTTCAGGCTGTTTACGACAGCGTCGATCCGCAGGATATCTGCAACATGCAATACACTTCCGGTACGACCGGTTTCCCCAAAGGCGTTATGCTGACCCATTATAACATCGTAAACAACGGCAAGGCTATTGGCGACTGCATGAAATTTACCCATGACGATAAACTGTGTATCGTGGTTCCTTTTTTCCACTGTTTTGGCATGGTTTTGGCTATGATGTCTTGTCTGACCCACTCCACCGCAATGGTGCCGGTGGATGTTTACAGCCCGGTAAAGGTGATGGACGCGCTGCAGAATGAAAAGTGCACGGCGTTTCACGGTGTACCGACCATGTTTATCGGCATGCTGGAACATCCGGATTTTGAAAAATATGATTTCTCTCATATGCGTACCGGTATCATGGCAGGTTCGCCCTGTCCCATTAAGGTAATGGAGCAGGTGGTAGAAAAGATGAATATGCGGGAAATCACCATTACTTATGGCCAAACCGAGGCTTCTCCCGCAACAACTATGACCACCACAGACGACAGTTTGGAACTTCGGGTCAGCACCGTCGGCCGCTCTATGCCGCATGTGGAGACCAAAATCATTGATCCGGAAACCGGAGAAACACTGGGACCGGGGCAAACAGGTGAATTTTGCTCCCGCGGTTACAACACAATGAGAGGTTATTACAAAATGGAGGAAGCAACCCGCCAGGTGATCGATAAAGATGGCTGGCTGCACTCCGGAGACCTTGCAACTGTGGACGAAAAAGGGTATTATAAGATTACGGGCCGAATCAAGGATATGATTATTCGCGGAGGCGAAAACATCTATCCGAAGGAGATTGAAGAATTTTTGTATACCCATCCGTCCATCAGCGACGTTCAGGTGATCGGTGTACCCAGCAAGCGGTACGGAGAAGAGATTATGGCGTGCATCATTTTGAAAGAAGGGTGCACGATGACCGAAGAGGAAGTAAAAGAGTTTGTCGGTTCCAGTATGGCACGGCATAAGATCCCCAGCTTTGTAGCTTTTGTAGATTCGTTCCCTATGAATGCGGCGGGAAAAATACAAAAGTTCAAGCTGAGAGAATGGGCGGTTGAATATTTGAATCTCCAGGAAGCGGCCTCGATTGAAACAGCATAAAATTCTTTCGGGAGCGTGTAACGGAATGACCCCTAATAATGTAAAACTTTGCATGGGCTGCATGAATCCCTTGCCGGAAGGGGAGGGCAAATGTCCCCATTGCGGATACCAGGAGGGAATGCCATATAGTCTGACTTACCTGCGGCCGGGAACTGTTCTGAAAGAACGGTACCTGATTGGTAAGGTCGTGGACAAAAACAGCGAAGGCGCTACTTATATCGCTTATGACCAGACAGAAGATAAAAAAGTTTTGGTCCGGGAATTTATGCCGGAGCAAATTGCAGAGCGCAATGAATCCAATCAGTGCGTCCGGCCCAAAACAGGATATGAGCGCCAGTTCAAAACCGCGCTGTCGGATTTTGTGGAACTATCCCGCCAATTGCTGGCACTGAATACGGCCAGCAGCGTTGTACCGGTGTTGGACCGGTTTGTGGACAACGATACGGTTTATGTTGTATATCGTTTTCTTCGCGCGCTGAAGCTTTCCGACTTTCTGCAGCGAAATGGCGGCGAACTGACCTGGAGCCAGACGAAAAAGATGTTTCTTCCTTTGCTGAACACGTTGTCTCAGCTACATAAAAAGGGGATTCTTCACCGCGGAATCAGCCCGGAAACCATCTGGGTGGATCAGGACAACAAGCTTTGGCTGGCAGGATTCTGCATTGCGGATACCCGGACCGAAGGCGGCGATGTGGGCGCGGCGCTTTTTGAAGGTTATGCGGCGCCGGAGCAATACTCGCTCAGCAGTTGGCAGGGAACCTGGACTGACGTGTATGGGATTTCTGCAGTTTTGTATCGGACCCTTACCGGTACGCGCCCTGCGGATGGGAATAGCCGCCGCATCAGCGACGATTTATGCCCTCCGAATGAACTCAACAGAAAAATCCCGGCCAATATTTCCGACGCGATCTTCACGGGAATGAGTGTTCCGAATGAAAAGCGTGTCCAGAATATTGACGAATTTACCGGCCTTTTGCTGGAAGAGGGAGACACCCATACAGCGATTTTTGAATCCTCCAAGGTGAATTTGGAGGTAAAAAAGAAAAAAAATCAAAACCGGAAGGTCCGGGTAGCGGTTTGGGCCATGGGCATCACACTGCTGATTTTGTTGGGCGTGATGTTCTGGGTGCTATATACGCTCGGAATCTTTGATAAGAAAGAGGCTTCCAGACCGTCTCAGACGATTTCCTATCTGGATGAACAGTCTGCCGCAGCCAATTCTACCATTTCAGCCGATGGGGTCCCGGATTTTGTGGGAAAAGATATTGATGTGATCAAGAATGATCCGGCTTATGCCGATCGCTTTGAATTTATTGAAAAAGAGGATTATAACGAGGAATATTCCAAAAATATCGTATACGATCAGGAACCGGCAAAAGGTACGCCGATGCCGAACAAAGGGTATGTGACGCTGTATGTCAGCAAAGGATCTGAAATGGTTTCTATGCCGGGCCTGAAAGGAAGCACTCTGGAATTTGCGACAAAAACGTTGACCGAAAATGAACTGAAGTATGAAGTGATAAACATCGTAGACGCTTCAGCCGAACCGGGATTGATCATCCGCACCTATCCGGCGGAAGGTGAGATGGTCAGCAAAAAGACCAGCACAGTCTACCTGTATATTAAGGAAGATGGCGTGGGTTCTTCCGGCAGCTTCAACGGCGGCGCGGTAGGCGTGAGAGATGACAACGATGATGATGACGATGAATAGGGATAATTTCTCGTAAATGATGAAAGGATGATGCAGTATGAAGCTTTCCTTGTCGACGTTGGGATGCCCCGGCTGGTCCTGGAACGAGATTTTTGCTACAGCCAAGGATCTTGGCATGAACGGAATCGAGGTGCGCGGTGTCGCCAATGAGATGTTTGCGCCGGCGATACCGGTGTTCAATCAGGGAAAACGCATGGAAACAATGGAGCGGATCGAAAAATCGGGCATGCAGATTTCCATGCTGACATCCGGCGCCTGCCTGGGAGGGTCTGATCCGGAGAAATATATGCAGGAGGCAAAGGCGTATATCGATTTTGCGCAAATCGTAAAATCCCCTTATGTCCGGGTTATGGTTTCTTCGGTCCCGCAGCCGACGGGAAAGGAAAATCTCACGCAGACGCGGGAACTGTACGCGCAGCTCTGTTCCTATGCCGAGGGCAAAGGAATCAAGGTATTGATTGAGACCAATGGCGTACTGGCCAATTCTAAGGTACTGGCGGAAATGATGCGGACCATTGATTCTCCCAGTGCCGGCGTCTTGTGGGATATTCATCATCCTTACCGGTTTTATCAGGAGACGCCGAAAGAGACGTATGAAAATCTGAAAAACTGGATTTGCTATCTGCATGTGAAAGATTCGGTTATGAAAGACGGTCAGGTAGAGTACCGGATGATGGGATACGGCGATGTACCGGTGTTTGATACGCTGAAGATTCTTCACGAAGGCGGATACGATGGCTATATTTCTCTGGAATGGGTCAAGCGCTGGTGCCCGGACCTTCAGGAGCCGGGAATCGTTTTTGCCCATTATGCTACCTATATGCGCTATCTTTTGAACCAATTGGATGAAAGATAAAGAAAAAAGCCGCCTGAATGTTTCAGGCGGCTTTTGCTTCCTTTTGGCCTAATCGGAAATTTCTATCAGTATATATAAAAAGCCTGCCGAATCTCGGCAGGCTTTTTTGCAATCATTAATTGCTGGTGTAGGGCAGAAGAGCCAAATGTCTGGCACGTTTGATCGCAACGGTCAGCTGACGCTGATGCTTCGCGCAGGTGCCGGTAACTCTGCGAGGAATGATTTTCGCTCTTTCAGACAGGCATCTTCTGATTTTCGGAATATCTCTGTAGTAGCTGATATGATCGATCTTATCAGCACAGAAAGCACAAACCTTTTTACGGCCTTTTCTGCCGCCACGGTTACCTCTTTCAGGTCTTTCCATGAATAAAACCTCCTTTGAAATGATGAGAACTAGAAGGGCAGGTCATCCAGACCGCCGATTTCTTCAAAATCCTCCGCATTGCCGCTGGAATAAGCCACGCCGGTATTGACGTCGCTGGCGGCAGGGGCAGAGAAAACGTTGCCGGAATCGCCGGGATTACTGTTCTTGCTGCCGTCGACAAAATGTACGTTATCCGCTACAACTTCGTAACGTCTGCGTTTTTCGCCGTTTTTGTCCGTATAGTTGGTTACCTGCAGGCGGCCTTCCACCAGAATCGGTTTGCCTTTTTGGAAATACCGGCAAACAAATTCGGCAGTGCCTCTCCAGGCGACACAGTCAATGAAATCTGTCTGGCGATCGGCGCCCTTGGAATAAGCGCGGTCGCAGGCAACAGTAAAAGAAGTGACGGAAATATTACTGGGCGTTTGCCGCAATTCAGGGTCGGCAGTCAGGCGCCCCATAATAATGGCCTTATTATACATCGTAAAACCCGTCCTTTCTCTTTGACTATTCTTCTACCGCTACGGTCAGGGAACGAAGAACACCGTCAGTGATGTTGTAGATACGATCCAACTCAGCAGGGAAATCAGGCTTGGAGGTAAAGGTGATCATTACGTAATACCCTTCCTGCTCATCCTCGATCTCGTAAGCGAGTCTGCGTTTGCCCCATTCGTCTACATTGTCGATTGTGCCGTTCTCACTGATGAGGTTTTTGAACTTTTCGACCAGCGCATTGATGCCGTCCTCACCTTTTTTGGTGTTCAGGATCATCGTGGTCTCA
>JBJEQT010000095.1:0-12811 GCA_051881895.1 Oscillospiraceae bacterium | reverse complement strand
GTCGTCGGTCTTAAATACTTTTTTGGCTTTTCCTTCGTACAACTGCTCGAGCTTTTTCATAAATATTTCCTCCATATTGCAATTTATTGTGACAGCCTTTCGGCTTTTCCATCCTTGTTACAGCGCCGCAACTTCCGCTTGCAGCTTTTGATCCTTTTCCAGCACCTGGGCGGCCATGGCCTTTTTCTGCGCTTCCAGCTTGTCCGCCAGCGCCGGTTCGGAAAGCGCCAGGATCTGCGCGGCCAAAAGTGCCGCATTATCCGCTCCGTCGATAGCCACGGTGGCTACCGGTACCCCTTTGGGCATCTGGACGGTAGCGAGCAGCGCGTCCATTCCGTCTAATACCGACGCTTTCATCGGCACACCGATAACCGGCAAGGTGGTGTGCCCGGCCAAAACGCCGGCCAGATGAGCCGCTTTTCCGGCTGCGGCGATAATCACGCCAAACCCGTTATCCCGCGCTTTCGACGCAAATTCTCCCGCTTCTTTCGGCGTCCGATGAGCAGAAAACACATGCGCTTCCACCGGAATTCCCATATCCTTAAGCGATTTGACCGCGTTTTTCATCACCGGAAAATCGCTGTCGCTTCCCATGATGACCGCAACTTTTTTCATCATATCCATCCTTTCTCCAAAAGAAAACAGCCTGCGGGCGGACCACAGGCTGCACCTATTTTGTTTTAGAAGATACACTGCTCCCGCTGCAAAAGCCCATATGGCGACACTTGCCCCCATAAAGCCGGAAAAACGCAAAAATACAGCCGGAACCGGCCTGCTCTTTTCTCATGGGCAGTGCAGATGCGCTGATCGCCATGGCCTGTGCATCCTCCTTTTCCTTTTGATCAAACCGCGTGAAAGGGCGCAGTTTTCCATCAACAGAAACTCTATTTCAATAGTATACGAAAATCAAGAAAAAGTAAAGTCTATCCCAAAAAATCGTCGAAGAATGCAACTTTCCAAACTGGTTTTTCGAACGGTTTGTACACTCTGTCCCGGCAGTAAGCGCATCTGTGTCTTTCCCG
The DNA here is from genome assembly GCA_051881895.1 of Oscillospiraceae bacterium. GTDB lineage: Bacteria > Bacillota > Clostridia > Oscillospirales > Ruminococcaceae > UBA3818. The sequence goes on along the minus strand of JBJEQT010000095.1, from coordinate 11,789 downwards.
CCGCGCCGCTGTCTTTTTGGCGCTGCGGCATCCGGGATGCCTTTATCCCAGCAGCTTTGCCAAAACGTCTATCGTCCGGTCGATTTCCTTCTTGCCGATCCAATAGTGGGTTACAAAGCGGTATTTTCCATCCTCTATTCCGTTGACCAGAATCCCTTTTTCCCGCATAACCGCCGGGAAAGCCTGATGGTCAAAACCGGGCTTGTCGATGGTAAAAAAGATCATACTGATCTGCACCGCGTCCATATCCACCGTCACGCCGGGCAGTGCCGCGAGCTTTTGGGCAAAGTATTTGGCGTTTTCATGATCTTCTCCCACCCGTTTGGACATTTTTTCAATGGCAATGATCCCGGCCGCCGCCAAAATACCGCATTGGCGCATACCACCGCCTACGATTTTGCGGTTTTTCCTGGCACGATCGATAAAGTCCGCGGTGGAGCATACCATCGAGCCGACCGGCGCACACAGTCCTTTGGACAGGCAGAACATCACGCTGTCGCCGTATTGGGCAATTTCTTTTGCCTCGACCCCCAGCGCCTCAGCGGCATTAAAAATCCGGGCTCCATCCAGATGGACCGGCAGTCCATGCCAGTGGGCGGTTTCGTATACTTCTTTCATCTTTTCCAGCGGCATTACCCTGCCGTTGGACAGGGCGTTTTCCATCTCCACCAGGCTGGTGCGGGGCATGTGGATATCGTCGGGGCGGATTGCCCGCTCAACCGTTTCGGCAGTCAGCTGATCGTCCTCTGTTTTGATCGTGCGCAGGCATACCCCTGAAAGCACCGCCGTTGCGCCAACCTCATGCTGCACAATGTGGGCGTTTTCGCTGCAGATTACCTCATCTCCCCGGCGGGTGTGCGTCATAATGGATACCTGGTTGCCCATGGTGCCGGAAGGCAGGAACATAGCCGCCTCTTTTCCCAGCGTCCTGGCAGCCAATTCTTCCAGCTGCCGCACCGTGGGATCATCGCCATACACATCGTCGCCCACCGGTGCGGCGGCCATGGCGGCCCGCATCTCTTCGGTAGGCTGGGTGACCGTATCACTGCGCAAATCAATAAAGTTCATCAAAAAATCCCCCATTGCTCCAAAATTTCAGAAGATCGCCGCAAAGCTTTGAAAAGCCTCGCCCTTGCCGGCGCTTGCGGCCCTTTGTCTTTATTCTATCGTCTCAGGTCTTCTTGTCAACCGCCCTTTCAGGGGATTCCCATAAAGTTTGAATTTTCTGAAAAAAGATTTCCAGCCCGCGGTTAAAAATGGTATAATAATGGCATCCGACCTTTTTTAGATGTGATTGGGAGAAGAAAATATGTCAACACAGCGAAAAAACGACCTCCTTCGCCAGGGAAGCATCCTGGCCGTGGCGGGTATTTTGGTCCGGCTCATCGGCATTTTGTACCGGATCCCCATGTCCAATTTGCTGGGGGATGCAGGTAACGGAATCTATTCCGTCGCTTACGGTATCTACGGCGTCACGCTGACCTTGGCTTCCAGCAGCCTGCCGCTGGCTGTGTCCAAGCTGATTGCCCAGCGCTCCATTCAAAAACAGCATCAGAACGCTTACCGCCTGTTTCGTACCGCGCTTCTCTTCGCGCTGCTCGTTGGAACGGCGGCGGCGCTGTTTCTCTTTTTCGGCGCCGATTTTTTAGAAAAGCTATACGCCCGCGAAGGACTGGCAAAGCCTCTTCGTATCGTAGCGCCCACGGTCCTGGTGATGTCGGGTCTGGGTGTTCTGCGTGGTTTTTTCCAAGGCAAAAACACCATGATCCCCACTGCTGTCTCCCAACTGCTGGAGCAGATCGTCAACGCGATTGTCAGCATTGTGGCCATTCGGCTGATGATGCAGGCTTTCGCCGAATCTGCGCAGCAATCGGCCTACGGCGCGGCCGGCGGCATCATGGGTACGCTGTCTGGCGCGCTTACCGCCCTGCTCTTTTTGATCTTTGTCTTTTTCCTGTGCCGTCCTCATTTGCGCCGCCAGCTGCGCAGTGACCCATACGGCGTCACCGAATCCCCGCAGGATATGGTGAAAGCGCTGCTGGTCACGGTCATTCCGGTCATCCTCAGCCAAACGGTTTACCAAATCGGCTTTACGCTGGATGACCTGATATTCGGTAATCTGATGGCGGCGAAAGGGATCGATAATAACACAATTAGTTCTTTACAGGGTGTTTTTAACTCTCAGTATAATATCTTAATCAACGCACCTGTCGCCGTTGCCACAGCCATGGCTTCTTCCACCATTCCCAGCATCGCCGCCTCCACCGCTTCCGGCAATCGGAGGGAAATCCGCCGCAAGGTGCGCGGCGTTATTAAATTCAATATGGCGGTGGCGATCCCTGCCGCTGTTGGGCTGGCCGTATTAGCCCGTCCCATCTTAACGCTGCTTTTCCCTTCCCTGACAGCCTATCGTGATTTAGCTACCAACCTGCTGGTGTATGGCTCTTCCGCTGTGGTCTTTTTCGCGCTGTCTACCATCACCAGCGCGGTGCTGCAAAGTATCAACCAAATGCGCACGCCGGTCATTCACGGCGCCATTTCCATGGGATTGCATGTGTTGATCCTGTATCCTCTGCTCAAATTTACCGATTTGGGCATTTATGCGCTGATCATCGGCAATGTCACTTTCCCATTGATCGTCTGCGTACTGAATTGGCGTTCGGTAGGCCTTGCCCTCTCTTACCGGCAGGAAATCGGGAAAACCTTTGTGATCCCCCTGATTTCTTCCGTAATCATGGGATTGCTGACCTGGGGGACCTACTCTATCCTTTTCGCTTTGACACAGCGAAACACCCTCAGTACGGTTGCCGCTGTATTGGTCGACGTGCTGGTCTATTGCTTCTGTTTGTTGTGGTTCCGCTGCTTCTCCCGTCAGGAATTGTATGATCTTCCTTTCGGCGGCCGGATCGTGCAGCTGGCTCAGCGGCTGCATCTGTTGCCCTGATACAGGCCGCCCGGCGAGGATAAGAGCAAGCGCGCTGCAAAAAGCATGCTTTTTCCCCTATTCTCCAGGCGCCGCAAATGTATTTGCATCGAGGGCTTTCCTCCGGGCAAAAATTTCATCGGATGAAATGGATATCCCGATAACAGCATATCAAAAAAAGCGCCTGCGGCAAAGGGCGCTTTTTTTGATTGGATTTTGCCGTCAAAGGCCAAATCTGCTGTTTTCGCAGTCCTTTTCCGCTACAGAGAATCAGAAACCGCCGCGATTCGATTCCAGGTGGCGCGCCGGATAAAGCCATCTGCATCCAGCCCAAACAGCCGCTGGAAAGTGCGTACCGCATTGGCGGTAGCTGCTCCGTAAATGCCGTCGGCTGCCAGTACCGGTATTCCCGTATAGATTCTCCCAATGGCATTGAGGCTGTCCTGCATCATTCGAACGCTATCTCCGCGCGATCCTACCCGCAGCGCTTCTCCCGGATAAACCGGCGGGCTGCCGGAGCCGGCATCGATGCCCTCCTCTAAATTGCGGCATGCCAACTGCAGCTGCCGCCAGGCCTTTAGCCCCACGATCCCATCAGCCGCCAGGCCAAACGCCTTTTGAAAGGCTTTGACCGCATTTTCTGTAGCCGTTGTAAAAGTCCCGTCTGCTGCGGCGATGACCGGCACACTTTCATAAAACCGGCCCACGGTCCGCAGCCATCCCTGCAGCTGTTCCACCGATTCTCCGGTAGCGCCGTTTCGCAGCGGATGCCCCGGATAATCAGCCACTGCCGGGACAAGCATGCTCTTTTCAGAAGAAAGCTCCGCCAATTGGGTCACCGCCGTGTATATGTAGGAAATTTGGTACCAGGTTGCTTTTCCCACAACACCGTCCACCGACAGATTGAAAATCCGCTGAAAAGTTTGCACCGCACTTTCGGTGGCGCTTCCGAATTGTCCGTCCGCTGTCAGCTTCAAAATCGCCGGATAGTTTTTGGCGATTCTCCTCAGTTGCCGCTGTATCACGAGAACCGGGCTGCCCGAGGAACCAAAACGAAGCGGCGCGCCCGGATAGGCTGCCTGTACGCCTGAAATCTGTGCCGCCTGTACCAGGGAGAAATTCTCTTTGCAAAAATGCTGTAATATGCCCAACGGTGTATCTCCCCGATTTGCCAGTGTTACCGTCTCCCATCGCTCCAGGTTCGGGCAGATGATCTGGCAGTTATTATTATCCTTTTTGTATAAACATTTTTCGAAATTACTTTTTTGAGGATAAATATCAAAAATTTCATCCACAATCCGGTCAATGTTGGAAAAAGTATTTCGATGATGGACAAACGCCTGGTCGTAAGAGGCCGAGTTAGTAATGTCAAACGAATATCCCCGGCTGTGGTACCATCCAGTCAAAATCCGGCTTAAGACCAGCGAAATTTGCCGGTAAATGTTGGCGCGCAGGGCGTTTTCCGGCCAGGTGGGATAAAGTTCGCTGGATGCCACATTTTTGATATAGTTGCGAAAGCTCACCGTCACCTGCGGCGCGGCGGCGTCATCCGGCCGGCCCAGGTGAACTGTCACATATTGCGGGATAACGACGTCGGATGTGATCCTGCCATCGGGATACTCGGCCAAGCTTGGTTGCGGCGGCCCCATCAAAGAGTGGACCGGTATCCGGGAAACGCCCACTTCCGGCTGACACGCCTGGGTTGGGACCATTTCCACCTGCTGTATGGATTCTACCCCTGCAAAAATCTGTATGCCAAGAACAAACTGAGGCTGATAACCGCACCTGCTCACAACAGCGTCATAAACGCTGTAAGGAGTCGTTTGCTCTTGCGGATGCTGGGACAGCGCCGGGTCGGGCGCATACAAGGTTACCGGTTCGGTCCGTCCGGATTCATCGGTCGTCAGCCTGGCAATGGGTGGATTTTCCCCCTGCCACTCGCCTGCATCATAGATTTCAACCAGAGCGCCGGGCAGCGGAAGCGCTTCCCGTGCGATAAAAACTTCCACGCGCAATGTTCCTGTACTCAAAAAGGATTCCTCCTGTCTGCTGAAATAAAGGGGAAACGTTCTTCTTATCTTATGCGCACAGCCGTTCCGGCGCTATCAAACAAAAAAGAGACGCCGCGAGGGCGTCTCTTTTTTTTGCATATCCATTTTTAATCCCGAATAACTTCTTTCCATTTTCCGGTCCGGTACCGCAGGAAAAACAGAATGCATCTCACACACTGATCGGCGCACATCGCAAGGCACGCTGCCTCCAAGCCGAAGCCCAGCACCCGGATCCCGATGACGGTACCCAAAATCCGAACGCCCCACATGGATGCAGTGATGATGATAAAGGTCCACTTGGTGTCGCCCGCGCCGCGCAGCGCACCAGCCAGCACCTGCGCCAGCATCTGCGGGACCTGGATAAACGCGTCATATTGCAAACAGATGGTGCCCAAAGCAATCACCGCCAGATCCGGTGTAAACATCCGCAGAATTGGGCTTGCGAATACATACAGCATCACGCTCATAAAGAACATAACGATTCCCGCGATTTTTGCCGTCATTTTCACATATTTTTCTGCCAGATCCGGCCGTTTTGCCCCCAAAGACTGTCCCACCAAGGTGGTCGCCGCGGTAGCAAAAGCAAATCCCGGCATAAAGCACATACCTTCCGCCGTCAGATACAAGGAGTTCGCCGCAACCGCCACCGTGCCCAATGTCGCAATGGTGCTGGTGGTAATAATTCCCGCAGAGGACATTGCAATCCGTTCAAAGGCCGCCGGCAGGCTGATACGAAATACTGTTTTCAAAATAGCCCAGTCCGGCAGATAGCGCCCTTTGAGCGTTAGCCGCATCGGTCCTTTCTTCAGAAAGATGACGGCCAGCATAATCAATGCTCCCAGCGTCGCCGACCCCGAAGTGGCAGCTCCTGCTCCCGCAACGCCCCATCCGGCGCCGATCATGGTAAATTCCAACCCAAACAGCGATATCGTCCGCGTGGGGTAAATGAGCAGAAAGTTACCGATTACATTCACGATATTAATGCCGATATTGACGAACATGGGCGTTTTGGTATCTCCATACCCACGCATAATGGAAGTAATAATCATCGACATGGTGCGGAAAATCAGCGAAGCTGCGATGATCCGGTTGTAGATTGCCGCATCGGACAGAATTTCCGGCTGGGCTCCCATCCAAAAGGGAATTTTTTCCGCCAACAGCAGCAACGCACCCATCAGCGGAAGCCCCAGCGATACAACTACCAGCAGTGCCTGGCGCATCAAATCTTTCGCCCGCTGCAGGTCCTCCGCGCCGATCGCTCTGGAGATCATCGCCGTAAAGCCAACGCCAATGGCCATGATCGTTCCGTTTACCAGCATATTCGGCGAGTTGCTGATGCTCACTGCCGCAGTCGCGTTTGCGCCCATTGAGCCAACCATTGCCGTATCCACATAGTTGACCAGCGATACCAGAATCTGTTCAATAAATACCGGCCACGCGAGCATGACAATGGTGAGACTGGGCCTTCGGTTCTCATCCACCACACTTACTTTTTGCGCGTTCAAATCAATCCCTCTTTCATCCGGACATTATCAAGACGTTATAATGTCCTATAACATTTCGCAACATAATTCAGTTTAACATAGAAGATTCCGTTTGAACATAGTACTATTTCATAAATATTTTCTGTTTGACTGTATATTCTGAATAAAAATTCCCAGGAAAACGTTTTCGTTTTTTTGTTAAAAATTTTTCTTTTGGCAGGTGCCATCGATTCGGCGCCTTGCCAAATTTTTCGAATCATACTATAATGAAAAAAAACAAAAAGTGAGGTGTATCTGATGTCATCCAAAGAGAAGGCTCTGTCCATTCTGGCTTATTTCGGTCCGCTTTTCCTGCTTGCGGTTCTGCTGGCTCCCGAATCCCATTTTGCAAAATACCACGCCAATCAGGGATTGGTGCTCTTCCTCGCGGAAGTCGTCGTGGGAATCGTCATTGCAATCGGCCGCCATATCCCCCTTATCGGGTGGACATTCCAGCTTTTAAATATTCTGATCGTTATCCTGTTCTTTCTCGGCCTGGCCCACGCCATTCAAGAGGTGGAAGAACCGCTTCCTTTTATCGGTGGGATTGAGATTTTAAAATAGGAATCTTTAAAAAACGTCTGTTATCCAATAAAAAGCGCCCTTTTATAAAAAAGGGCGCTTTTTATTGGTTTTAGGCGAAAACACTGTGGTTTCTACGATTCTTGTCCGTTTTTTACCGCACGCCGGGTCATCAGGAACATATACACACCCATACCGCAGATCAGGATATACCCGATAACGCTGTACCGGTCCGGCAGCTGGCCGAACAGGAAAAATCCCAGGATTGCCGAGAAAATAACCTGTGTATAGTCATAAACGGAAATTTCCCGAGCCGGCGCATAGGTATACGCCGCGGTAATGGCAAACTGGCCGCCCGCTCCGGCGACCCCCGCCAAAAGCAGAAAAAGCAATTGCTTCGCTTCCATCGGCTGATAGAAAAACAGCAGATACGGAAGCGTTACCAGGCAGGAAAAAGCCGAAAAAAACAGCACGATCAGCGGTCCTTTTTCCCCGTTTTCCCCCTTCATTCCCAGCTTTCGAACCATGGTATAGGCAACGCCTGCCCCCAAGCCACCCACCAAGCCAATCAGCGACGGAACCAGGTCCATGTTGGAAAAAGTGGGTTTGATAATGAATAAACTTCCGACAAAAGAACCCAGCACTGCCACAATTTGATAAAACTTCAAATTCTCTTTCAAAAGCAGAAAGGAAAACAGGATCGCGAAAAAAGGCGACATTTTATTGAGCATTGTCGCGTCTGAAAGTACCAAATGATCTACCGCGTAAAAGTTGCAGATTACACCGATCGTCCCTGCGGCGGCACGGGTGAACAGCAGCCAGAAATTCTCCTTTTTCCAGCGTACCGGCGTCCCGGATTTTTTCAGCACTGCATAAGCAAAAACCAGCGCGACAATGTTTCGGAAAAATGCTTTCTGCATGGCGGGCAGATCGCCGGACGCCCGAACGCACGCATTCATAATGGCAAAGCAGAATGCTGCCGCCAGGATACACAAAATTCCCTTATACCGTTTACTCATCTTTTTCTCTCCGCATTTCCAAAATAAAGTAACCTCATTCACTCTATGCCTTTTTTCGATAAATGTCAATGGCTATTTCGCGGCGAATCATCTTCCATCCGGACGGGAACGAACATGCTGGCGAATTTCTGCAAGAAGGTACCGGCCTCTATCTCGTAAAAACGAAACGGATCTGCGGACCATCCCGCCATTGCTGCGGGAAAAAGGCACAAAAAAGCGGATGCAGGTTGTCTGCATCCGCTTTCGTGCTTTGCCGGTTATACCAGTTCGATGATCGCCATTTCAGCAGCGTCACCACGACGGGGACCAACTTTGATGATGCGGGTGTAACCGCCGTTTCTCTCTTTGTATTTCGGAGAGATCTCATCAAATACTTTTTTGGCCACGGTCTCTTTCGTAATGAAAGAATATACCTGGCGTTTCGCATGAAGGCTGTCGTTTTTGCCGATCGTAATGATCTTCTCAGCCATGGAACGAACTTCTTTCGCTCTTGTCACAGTGGTCTCGATCTTGCCGTTTTCCAGCAGATAGGTAACCATGGCTCTGAGCATTGCTTTTCTATGGTCGGTCGTTCTGCCGAGCTTTCTTGCACCTGGCATGGAAATTCACTCCTTTACCTGGAATAGTAAGAATTATTCATCGTCGTGGGTGAGGTTAAAGCCCAGTGACTGGAGCTTGGAAATAACCTCCTCCAAGGATTTTTTACCGAGGTTGCGAACTTTCATCATTTCTTCCTCGGACTTGCTGATCAAATCTTCCACCGTGTTGATGCCTGCGCGTTTCAGGCAGTTGAAAGAACGCACAGACAGGTCAAGTTCTTCAATGGTCATCTCAAGGATCTTTTCTTTTCCATTGTCATCCTTTTCCACCATGATCTCGGTGTGATAGGCTTCATCGGAAAGATCAACAAACAAGTTGAGATGTTCGTTGAGGACCTTGGCGCCTAAAGAAACGGCTTCTTTTGCAGAAATGGTACCGTCTGTCCAAACTTCCAGTGTCAGCTTATCGTAGTCGGTAATCTGCTCGACACGGGTATTTTCCACAGTGTAGTTTACTTTCAGCACAGGGGTGTAGATACTGTCAACCGGGATAACGCCCAGGACAGAAGGGCCGGCTGCCGACTGCATCTGCTTGTTCCGTTCTGCCGGGACATAGCCGCGGCCGCGGTCCAGGGTCAGTTCCATATACAGTTTCGCACCCGCACCTAAGGTGGCAATATGCATGCCGGGGTTTAAAATCTCAACCTCCGAATCGGTGGTGATGGAATCGGCGGTCACTTCACACTCGCCCGCCGCATCGATCACAACGGTTTTGGGTCCGTCGCAGAAAAGCTTTGCGGTCAGGTTTTTGATGTTGAGGACGATCTCGGTCACATCTTCCTTCACACCGGGGACAGTCGAGAATTCATGCTGGACGCCGTCGATTTTAATCGACGTAACAGCAACGCCAGGGAGCGAGGAGAGAAGCACCCTGCGCAGGCTGTTGCCCAACGTGGTGCCGAAGCCGCGCTCGAGAGGTTCAACGACGAACTTGCCGTATGTGCCGTCCGGCTTGATTTCAGCCGTCTCAATTCTTGGCTTTTCAATTTCAATCAAAGTAAACCCTCCTTATAGGACAAACATCGGGTTTGTCATGTTGATCGCGTTCCCTTGCCGATTATCTAAAACACGCAATTCCAAAGCCAAACGATCCCAGGCTGCCAAAAAATTCTGGCAGCGCGGACCCGTTCTTATTTGGAGTACAACTCTACGATCAGATGCTCCTCAACCTCGAGGTCGATATCCTCACGGTTAGGCAGACGAACAATGGACGCTGTCATCTGGTCGCTGTTTTTGTCAATCCACATAGGAACCGGACGAGCACCGTTGATCTCAACGATCGATTTCAGTTTTTCGCTGTTTTTGAAGCCATCAGCAACAGCAATCACATCGCCCGCTTTGCAAAGATAAGAGGGAATATTTACTCTCTTTCCATTTACGGTGAAGTGACGGTGCAGGACCAACTGTCTTGCTTCTTTTCTGGAATTGGCAAATCCGGCTCTGTAAACGATGTTGTCCAGACGGCTTTCCAGATAACGCAGCAGGTTTTCACCGGCCATACCGGGTCTTCTCTCTGCCATTTCGTAGTAGTGGTAGAACTGGTTTTCAGATACGCCGTAGAAGCGTTTGGTTTTCTGCTTCGCGCGCAGCTGAATGCCATATTCAGAAACTTTTTTGCGGCCCTGGCCATGCTGGCCGGGAACAGCGCCTTTCCGGGTTACGATTGCACATTTATCGGAATAGCATCTCTCACCCTTCAGGAACAGCTTTTGGCCTTCTCTTCTGCACAGTCTGCAGGAAGCACCAGTATATCTTGCCATATGGTTATACCTCCTTGATGGTTAGACGCGTCTTCTCTTAGGCGGGCGGCATCCGTTGTGGGGAATCGGGGTCACGTCTTTGATCATGCTGACCTCCAAGCCGGCAGCCTGCAGCGCACGGATCGCAGCTTCACGGCCGGAGCCAGGACCCTTTACATATACTTCAACGGTTTTCAGTCCATGTTCCATCGCAGCTTTCGCGGCGGTTTCCGCAGCCGTCTGCGCAGCAAACGGGGTCGACTTCTTGGAGCCTCTGAAGCCCAGGCCGCCGGCGCTTGCCCAGCTGAGCGCATTACCCTGCACATCGGTAATGGTTACGATGGTATTGTTGAAAGTGGACTGGATATGAGCCGCACCGCGTTCGATATTCTTCTTCTCACGGCGTCTGCGGGTGGCTTTTTTTGTTACGGCTTTTGCCATCTCAGTTATCCCTCCCTAATTACTTCTTCTTGTTGGCGATTGTCTTCTTCGGACCTTTGCGGGTACGAGCGTTGGTCTTGGTGCGCTGTCCTCTTACGGGCAGGCCTTTTCTGTGACGCAGACCGCGGTAGCATCCGATTTCGGTCAATCTTTTAATGTCCAGAGCGACAGCACGGCGCAGGTCGCCTTCTACCTGCAAATGCTTGTCAATATACTCACGCAGCTTGGACACATCATCTTCGGACATATCTTTTACTCTGATATCAGGGTTTACGCCAGTCGCTTTCAGAATGTCAGAAGCGGTTTTGCGGCCGATACCATAGATATAGGTCAGTCCGATCTCAATGCGTTTCTCTCTGGGCAAGTCAACACCAGCTATACGAGCCATACTTTTGTTGCACCTCCATTATATCGGTTGCCACATCCGCCCGGCAGCCGCATGCGCGGCGGGACGGCGTGGTTCTCGCGCCATTAGCCCTGGCGCTGTTTGTGCTTGGGATTGGAGCAAATCACCATGATGCGGCCTTTGCGCTTGATGATTTTGCACTTTTCGCAAATGGGCTTAACGGAAGGTCTGACTTTCATTTTCAAATACCTCCTTGTACCTTTCCGAAACGGAACCTATTTCGAACGCCATGTAATGCGTCCTTTGGTCAGGTCGTACGGGGACATTTCAACCGTGACCTTATCACCCGGCAGGATGCGGATGAAATTCATTCTTAATTTGCCGGAAATATGCGCTAAAATCACATGCTTATTCGGCAGTTCTACCTGAAATTGAGCGTTGGGCAAAGCTTCGAGGACTGTACCTTCAATCTCAATGACGTCTTCCTTAGACAAGTAAATACCTCCCTTTGGTCCGCGCAGGGCTTATGCATTTTTTTCATCCTGACCCGCAGGATAGTTGAAAGAATGCAGCAGCCGCTTCAATTGATTGTTCGTCGTAAACTCTTTTGCATCCACCTGCGTATT
>JBJEQT010000094.1:0-2896 GCA_051881895.1 Oscillospiraceae bacterium | reverse complement strand
GCTTTGATGGACATGATCAAAGAAGGGAAAATCCGGGCAATTGGACTTTCCAATTCCCAGCCTTCGGATTTGGAAGAGTATGAAAAATATGGCACTGTGGCGCTGGTCCAGGAACAGTTCAGTTTGTTGGCCCCTTACCATGGCATGGATTATTTTGAAGCTGCGAACCGGCATCATACGACTTTCCAGGTATACGGCGCGTTGGAAGAAGGATTTTTGACCGCTCCGTCCTATGTGGACCGCACCTTCCCCAAGGGAGATGTACGCGGGAAGCTGCCTTGGATTCACGAGCCGATCAAGAGCGCTATCCATCAGCTGTTTGATGTGATGAAACCGCTTACAGAAAAATATAACTGCTCTTATTCCAATCTTGTGCAGGCGTGGACTTTGCAGCAAAACCCCGGCATGAACCTTTTGACGGGCTTTACCCGCCCTGAAACCATGATAGATACCTGCAAGTCGCTGGAAATCCATCTTTCGCAAGAAGACGCAAAACGCATCGGCGATGCCGCAAAACCGGCCCAGGTCAAAGAATTGGACAAATAGATACTATCTGTCTTAGAAGTTGTAAAACCGATAAACTGTCATTAGCAGGGCGATTTCGCGAGAATTTGCCGTATTTTACAGATCGGATTGGATACAATTTCGGCGAATTTTGTAAAATGAATACAAAATGAAAATCTATTTGTAAAAAATTATCGACAAATCAGCGATTGACTTTTTTGCTTTTCATTATTAAAATAGTATACATAATTTTTACGGTTTTGAAAGAAGTGTGGCAATGATGATGCAGATATTTGCGGCTCATACAGCAGATTCTTCTGTGTCTTACTCTGCTCAAATGCCGGAAAAATCGATGCATCATACATCTTCTTTGTTTACTATTTTGGACGCTGTTTTGACAGCGTCCATTTTTATTATTGCATTTATTTTTGTACACATAGTAGTAAGCTTGTCTGTCCTGCTTATTCTGGTCGCCCTACGGATGCTTTATTGGAAAAAGCCGATGACGCGAGAATGTGCATTACTGTGATACAGTAAAGCGGCTCCCGCCTCAATCGGCGGGGCCGTTTTTTTGTATAGAAACTATTTTAAAAGGAGCAAACCAAGATGAAAAAGAAACTTTTGAGTTTGCTGTTGGCAGCTGCCATGCTTTTTGCCATGACCGCCTGCAGCAGCACAAGTAACTCCTCTGCGCCTTCCAACGCGGGCACTTCTACCGGAACCAGCGCTGCGGACAACACTTCCGCAGACGGGCCTGTAGTATTTAAAATCGGCGGCACCGGCCCGTTGACCGGCGGTGCGGCGATTTACGGCAACGCGGCGAAAAACGGCGCCCAGATCGCTGTTGACGAGATCAATGCCATGGGCGGCATCCAGTTCGATCTGCGTTACGAAGACGATGTGAACGATGCGGAAAAAGCAATCAACGCTTACAATACGCTGAAGGACTGGGGTATCCAGATTTCTTTGGGATCGGTTACCTCTAAGCCCTGCGAAGCTACCTCCGCTGAGACTTATGTTGACCGCATTTTCGCTTTGACTCCTTCCGCTTCCTCCACCGCTGTGCTGGAAGGCAAAGACAACCAGTATCAGATTTGTTTTGTTGACCCGAACCAGGGTTCTGCTTCCGCCCAGTATATTTCCGATAAAAAGCTGGGTACCAAAATCGCGGTAATCTGGAAGAACGACGATGTTTATTCCAAAGGTGTTTATGAGAGCTTTATGGCGAAAGCAAAAGAGCTAAATCTGGAAATTGTTTCCGACACCACTTTTGCCGACGGAAATGATACGGACTTCTCCGTACAGCTGACCGATGCGCAGAGCAAAGGCGCGGACCTCATTTTCCTGCCGATGTATTATCAGCCTGCTTCTTTGATCCTTGCGCAGGCAAACGCCATGGGATATTCTCCGAAATACTTCGGAATCGACGGTATGGACGGTATTCTGACCATGGAAGGCTTTGACGCTTCTCTCGCAGAAGGCGTAATGCTGCTGACTCCCTTTAACGCTGACTCTACCGAAAGCAAAACCGCTGCTTTTGTGAAAAAGTATCAGAATCTGTTCGGTGAAATCCCCAACCAGTTTGCGGCAGATGCTTATGACTGCATTTACGCTTACAAACAGGCTCTGGAGAACGCCGGTGCGACTTCTGATATGAGCAACGAAGAACTGTGCGATCTGATGATCAAGGAATTCTCCTCCATGTCTTTCGATGGCCTGACCGGCGAAGGCATGACTTGGGATGAGTCCGGAGCGGTGACCAAGAGCCCGAAGGGTATGGTCATTAAAGATGGCGCTTATGTTGGCTTGGACTAATCGGTAAAACAGTTTATTTTGCTATTGCGACTGTGTCTGGAGATCGGCCGGGGCAGCTTTGTCCGCTCCGGCCCGCTCTGGATTTTTGGCAGCGCGCAGCGGAAAAGTACAAAACGGCGGTGCCTTTCCGCCGCGCACTGAAAACAATCCTCCTGTAACCCCAATCGAAAAGGAGAGAAAGACATGATGACTTTTTTGAATTTCCTGATCAGCGGAATTAGCCTGGGAAGTATTTATGCAATCATCGCCCTGGGCTATACCATGGTGTACGGCATTGCGAAAATGCTGAACTTTGCCCATGGTGACGTGATCATGGTAGGCGCTTATATCTGTTTTTACGCCATTTCCAGGTTCGAATTACCGCCGGTGGTCGGCGTTGTTTTAGCAATCGTCGTTTGCACGGTGCTTGGCATTGTGATTGAGCGGCTTGCCTACAAGCCGCTGCGTTCGGCGCCGTCTTTGGCCGTTTTGATTACCGCGATTGGCGTCAGCTATTTTTTACAGAATGCGGCGTTGCTGCTGTGGTCTCCCAACCCGAAGGTATTTCCTTCCGTCGTTGGCGATGGGAAAGTGGAAC
>JBJEQT010000093.1:0-2913 GCA_051881895.1 Oscillospiraceae bacterium | reverse complement strand
TGCGAAAAAGACAGCCACAAAGGCATTATTATCGGTAAGCAGGGCGCTATGCTGAAAAAAGTTGCCAGTCAGGCAAGACGGGATATTGAATCCTTTTTAGATGTTAAAGTGAATCTGCAATGCTGGGTCAAGGTCAAGGAAGATTGGAGAAACCGCCCAGGTGTGATTCGGGATCTTGGGTTTCGTGAATCCTAAAAAGAATGGTGGGTTGTGGGTCTATCCGACCCGCAACCCATTTTGCGTGTATACCATCGATTTTCCAGGACGTGAAAAGCCCCCGGTTTGACGTCGGACGGATTGTATGTTACTATGAAAAACAGGATAGCATGGCTGTTTACCGTGCCTTGTACACGATCCGGCAGAAGAACAGTCGTCTGTTGCCGGCAGAAAAAATTTATGGAAAAAATGGACCGTTTTCCCGGTCATAGTCTTTTGCTTCTGGGGAAATACTGTTAATGTATTTCGCCGGGCAGGAGGTTTTTATATGAGACCGGAAGACGCATGGAATCAGTTCTTGAAAACTGGAGCGGTGAGCGATTATATGCAGTATCGCAGGGCATCTATGCTGCTGCGGCATTTGCAGGACGAATCGGAGGATGAGATGGTCAATGCAGATCAAAACGAAGGGGATCATCCTGAAGGAACTGGCCAATGGAGACGAGGATAAGCTCCTGACTATTTTAACCGAAGATCGAGGCGTGATTTTTGCCTATGCCAGGGGAGCGCGGCGGTTCAAAAATCAATTGGCTCCTTCTACCGGCCTTTTGTGTTATTCGTCGATGGTTTTATTCTGGAACCGGGAGCGCTATTCTTTAGATCATGCCGACAGCATTGAACAGTTTTTCGGCCTGAGGCAATCTGTAGAGAAATTGGCTTTGGCCTCTTATTTTGCGGAAGTTTCCGCTGTTTTGGGACCCAAGGAGAACGATGAAGGACAGTTTTTAAAACTGCTGCTCAATTGCCTTTCATTTCTGCAGCGGGACCGAATCGATGGGATGCTTTTAAAAGCGCTTTTTGAACTGCGCGCGTTAAGTCTTGCCGGATTTATGCCGGATTTGGTTTCCTGCGCTGGGTGCGGCTGTTATACAGCGAAGCAGATGGCCTTTTACCCTAATGAAGGGACCATTTACTGTACAGATTGCAGCGCTGAGAAAAAAGGGGTACATATCTTTTTGACAGCAGGGGCCTTAGCGGCCATGCACCATATCATTTATTCGCCGATGGAAAAGCTGTTTGCGTTTACCATCAGGCCGGAAAGCATCCGCTGCCTGAATGATGCGGCGGAGCAGTTTTTGCAAAGTCAAACGGAGCGGAACTATCAAAGTTTGGAATTTTTCCATTCCCTTGTTTCGTTTCGCTGAGGGAAGGTGACATCATTGCCGATTGAGAAAAAACACCAGCAGGCACTGGAATTAGATAAAATTTTAAACATGCTGGCCGAATGTGCCAGTTGTGATGACAGCAAAGAAAAAGCGTTGGCCCTGGAGCCGCAGACCAGCCTATATCGGGCCAAGGAGGAGATGCGGCAGACAGCAGATGCCAATGCATTATCGAACCGTTACGGTTCTCCCACCGTTTATAACTTTAAAAATATCAAAAACATGGTCAAGCGTGCCGAATTGGGAACCAGCCTTTCTTTACGGGAGCTGTTGGAAGTTTCCAACGCGCTTCGAACGATCCGCTCCTTGTCCGATTGGCGAAAGCATTGTGAAACAGCGGAAACCTCTCTGGACTATCTTTTTAGCGGTCTGACCCCACATCCTTTTATTGAGGACCGAATCAATACAGCGATTCTTTCAGAAGATATGGTGGCAGATAATGCGAGTCCGGCACTGGCTGATATCCGCAGAAAAATTCGCAACGCGGGTCTCAGTGTCAAAAATCAGCTGGACAAACTGATCCATTCTCCTGCTTACCAAAAATATCTGCAGGAAAGTTTGGTTACCATGCGGGATGGGCGCTATGTCGTTCCGGTCAAAGCAGAACACCGCGCGGAAATCAAAGGTCTGGTGCATGATACTTCATCCAGCGGCGCTACTTTGTTTATCGAGCCGCTTGGCGTTGTGGAAGCCAACAACGAAATCCGCCTGCTTCAGGGGAAAGAAAGCGATGAAATTGCCAGAATTGTGGCAGAATTGTCCGCACTGGTAGGGGAACACAGTCAAAGTATCCTGCAGGATTACGATTCGGTGGTGGAAATTGATTTGATTTTCGCCAAGTCCCGTCTGGCCGACAAAATGCAGGCGATGGAGCCTGTTTTGACCGATGACGGCGTGATCCGGCTAAAAAAAGCGCGGCATCCGATGATTGCAAAAACAGTGGTGGTGCCAACGGACATCTATCTGGGCGACGCATTTGATACGCTGATCATCACCGGACCCAATACCGGAGGCAAAACGGTTGCGCTGAAAACGCTTGGGTTGTTTACCTTAATGGCGATGTGCGGTCTGATGATTCCGGCGGCAGACGGCAGCCAGATTTCTGTTTTTGAAAATGTATTGGCCGATATTGGGGACGAGCAGAGCATTGAACAAAATCTGTCCACCTTTTCAGCCCACATGGTCAATATCATCTCTATTTTGGAAAAAACGGACGACCGTACCCTTGTTCTGCTGGATGAGCTAGGTGCCGGTACCGATCCCGTAGAGGGAGCAGCGCTTGCTATTTCAATTATTGAGTCACTTCGGCGAAAAGGCGCTCGGATTGCCGCCACGACCCACTATGCGGAAATCAAGCTATTTGCTTTGGAAACAGAAGGGGTAGAAAACGGCTCCTGTGAGTTTGACGTCTCCTCTTTGCGGCCAACTTATAAACTGTCCATCGGCGTTCCCGGTAAATCCAACGCTTTCGCTATTTCGCAGCGTTTGGGAATCGGTACCGAAATTGTGAATCGGGCAAAAGAATTGGTGTCCT
>JBJEQT010000092.1:0-2943 GCA_051881895.1 Oscillospiraceae bacterium | reverse complement strand
TTCGATGGAAAACTCACGGTTTCCCATGTGACAATCGTTACGATTACAGCTTGTGTGATCATTATGATTGTTTTGAGCTTGTTTACTGAGACAACGAAAATCGGCAAGGCGATGCGCGCCTGCTCCGAAGATAAAGGCGCAGCACAGCTGATGGGAATCAATGTGAACGCCACTATTTCAATCACTTTTGCCATTGGTTCCGGTCTGGCGGCGATTGCCGGTGCGCTTTTGTGTTCGGCTTATCCTACGCTGATTCCGACGACCGGCTCTATGCCCGGCATTAAGGCGTTTACCGCCGCCGTTTTCGGCGGGATCGGCTCCATACCCGGGGCATTGCTGGGCGGTCTGCTTTTAGGCGTTATTGAAATTTTTGCCAAGGCATATATTTCCACCCAATTGTCAGATGCTGTTGTTTTTGCGGTGTTGATCATCGTGCTGCTGGTGAAACCTGCCGGCCTGTTGGGTAAACAGATCAGGGAGAAGGTGTAGTGGAAAAATGAAGAACATAAAATGGAGCAAGACGACCCGAAAAAACTTTTTGACCTATGGCCTGGTGATCCTGGCTTATGTTATTATGCAGATCCTTGGCGGGGCAGGGCTTGTCAGCTCTTCTTTGAAAGGAATGCTGGTGCCGATCTGCGCGTATGTCGTCATGGCTGTATCGCTGAATCTGACCGTCGGCGTCATGGGAGAGCTTTCTTTGGGCCATGCGGGATTTATGAGCGTCGGTGCTTTTTGCGGTACCAGCACGGCTATCATCCTGCAGGATTCGATATCTTCCGCACCGCTGCGGTTGGCGATTTCTCTGGTTGTGGCGGCGATTTTTGCGGCAATCGCGGGATTTTTAATCGGTATCCCCGTTTTACGGCTGCGGGGCGACTATCTGGCCATTGTTACGCTGGCCTTTGGGGAGATCATTAAAAGTGTTTTCAACAACCTGTATCTCGGCGTTGACAGCCGTGGGCTGCATATCAGCCTTTTGAGCGATCGCACGAACCTGGGAGAAGGGGGAAAACTGATCATCGGCGGCCCCATGGGAATTGGCGGAATCCAAAAAATTTCTACTTTCACCGCAGGCTTTGTGTTGATTATGATCACGCTGGTGGTTGTGTTTAACCTGGTCAACAGCCGCGCCGGACGTGCAATCATGGCGATTCGTGACAACCGTATCGCGGCGGAGAGCGTTGGCGTGAATGTTACCAAATATAAAATGATGGCATTCGTCATTTCCGCATCTTTAGCGGGTGCGGCGGGCGCTCTGTTTGCGATGAATTATTCGACTTTTGTAGCCAATAAATTTGATTTTAACACTTCTATTTTGGTGCTTGTGTTCGTCGTATTGGGCGGGCAGGGAAATATGCTGGGATCGATTATCGCGGCGGCGGCGTTGACCATTCTTCCGGAAGCGCTGCGGGAATATGCCGATTACCGGATGCTGGTTTATGCCATCATCCTGATCCTGGTCATGTTGGCCACCAACAATCCCAAACTGAAATCCTGGATGGACCGGCTGAAATCCAGCCACAAAAAAGTAAAGGAGGTTGCCTGATATGTTCCCAAAATTGGTACCAATCCCTTCTAAGAACATGATTCCGGAACGGGATATTGACAAACCTCCGGTGTTGGAATGCATTAATTTAGGCATCACTTTCGGCGGATTGAAAGCGGTGGAAGACTTAAACTTGGCCATCGGGAAAACCGAGATCGCGGGATTGATCGGGCCAAATGGAGCGGGGAAGACCACTGTGTTCAACCTGCTGACAAAGGTATATCAGCCAACCAGCGGTACGATTTTGCTCAATGGACAGGATACCCATAATATGGACACCATCCACATTAACCGTGCCGGTATTGCGCGGACCTTTCAGAATATCCGCCTTTTCTCCAACCTGACCGTAGAGGAAAATGTTAAAATCGGCATGGATAGCCAGATGCATTACAATATGTTCAGCGGGCTGTTCCGTTTGCCCGGCTATTGGAAAGAGGAAAAGGCCACGCACCAAAAAGCGTTGGAACTGCTTTCTATTTTCAATATGGCCGATTTGGCCAACGTACGAGCGGGTTCCCTTCCGTACGGTGCACAGCGCCGTTTGGAAATTGTGCGAGCGCTGGCAACCAATCCGTGTCTGCTGTTGTTGGATGAGCCTGCTGCCGGAATGAACCCGTCGGAAACAGCTGAACTGATGGAGAATATCCGGAAAATCCGCGATACTTTCCAAATTGCCATTTTGCTGATCGAACACGACATGAACCTTGTCATGAATATTTGCGAGGGGATTTGCGTGCTCAATTTCGGCAAGGTAATCGCAAAAGGAACGCCGGAAGAGATTCAGGCCAATCCGGCGGTTATCGAGGCGTATCTTGGCAAAAAGAGGGAGGCGTAAAGATGGAAACGGTTTTGAAAATTGAGGATATCAATGTATATTACGGCAGCATCCATGCCATTAAAGGGATATCCTTTGACGTAAAAAAGGGAGAAATCGTAACGCTGATCGGTGCCAACGGCGCCGGCAAGTCCACTACGCTGAATACCATTGCGGGGCTTTTGAACAGCCATACCGGCTCCATTCAGTTCATGGGAGAAAATCTGGGAAAGCAGGCTGCTCACAAAATTGTTTCCAAAGGACTTGCCCTTGTGCCGGAAGGAAGACGTATTTTCCTGCAGATGACCGTACAGGAAAATCTTGAAATGGGTGCTTATACCAGAAAGGGCGATATTTCGGCCGATTTGGAGAAGGTATACGGATACTTTCCACGCTTAAAGGAACGCTATAAGCAAGTGGCTGGTACCTTGTCCGGCGGTGAGCAGCAGATGCTGGCTATGGGCCGCGCGTTAATGAGCCGCCCGCAGGTCATCATGCTGGATGAACCTTCGATGGGCCTTGCTCCTATTTTGGTCGAGGAAATTTTCAACATCATCCGCAATTTGCATGAACATGGCAC
>JBJEQT010000091.1:0-13034 GCA_051881895.1 Oscillospiraceae bacterium | reverse complement strand
ATAGCCAGAATCACGATGTATACGCCGATCCCTCTGGACGCTTTTCTGTTCAAACGCTTCACTCCTTGTTTTCCCGCCGGGAAAGATTATTTCTCATAAACTTCGGGCTTTAAAACGCCGATATAAGGCAGATTTCTGTATTTTTCCGCATAATCCAGTCCATACCCGACAATGAACTGATCCGGTACCACAAAGCCGACATAGTCCGCCGTGATCGGCGCCTCCCGCCGTTCCGGCTTATCCAGCAGCGTAGCGATACGGACGCTGTTGGGATGCCGCTCGCTGAGCATTCCTTTGAGATAGTGCAGCGTTTTTCCGCTGTCCAGGATATCTTCCACAATAATCAGGTCCCGGCCTTCCAAAGGCGTGTCCAGATCTTTCATTATTTTAACCACGCCGGAGGTTTTTACCCCAGCGCCATAGCTGGAGACCATCATAAAATCGATTTGACAGGGAATATCGATGGCGCGTATCAAATCGCTCACGAATACAACAGAGCCTTTGAGCACACTGACCAAAAGCGGATTTTTGCCTGCATAGTCGTGGGAAATCTTTTGGCCCATCTGCCGCACCTTTTCGGCCAAAACTTCCGGGGAATACAAAATCGACTGAATATCTTCTTTCATAATGCTGCCTCCTCTATGTCAATCACCAAAAAACGCGTTGTCTTCTCCGTCGGCAAAACCCGCTCATCCACGCCGAGTCCATATACCCACACCGGCGACCGCTCGTCGGAAAGGATCGGGACCCGGCTGCGCTGCCGCGGCGGTATCTTTTGTTCATTCCACCATTTGCGCAGTGGTTTCCCCACCTTACGGTGTGCAAGGCGCAGATAATCCCCTTCTTTTTTTTGCCTTAGGAAAAGTCTACCGTATATTTTATCATAGTCAACCGTTTTTTTTAAGATGTTACATTCACGTTTTTGTAAATTTGTAAATTGTTCACAATTTACCAGCCGAAGGTCTCCCACAGCCAACGGATTGTCCGGCAGTTTGCCAGGGCCTACTTCCAGCGGCTCCATCTCCAGAACGCCCGTGTTCTGCCGAAAAGAAAGAATGCCCGCCTGCAGCTCCAGCCACCAATCCCCGCTTACCCGAAGCCGGCCTCCCCCGGCCTGAAGCATCTTTTGCACCGCCTGCACCTGCGCCGTTTCGCAGGAAAGACAATAGCCGCCAAAATAACGGCGCAGCACCCGAAACAAAATTGCCGGATGCAGCTGCTGCAGCGCTGCCTCGTCCAAACCGGAATCCCTCTGCGCTTTCTGCATCGCTTCCTCTGCTGTCTGCTCCAAAAATGCTTCATCCTGCTCCAAATGTTCCAGCATCCGGCCGTAAACCGGATAAAAAGACGGCTGGATCGCCCGTAAAGCTGGGATGACCGTATGCCGGATGCGATTGCGGGTATAATCGGTCGAAAGATTGGTCGAATCTGTCACATAGGGAATTTCCTGCTCCTGGCAGTACGATTCGATTTCCTCCCGTGTGCAGAAAATCAGCGGCCGAATCACCTTTCCCTGTACCGGAGGGATGGAACAAAGCCCTTTTAATCCCGTGCCCCGCAAAAGATTGATCCATGTGGTTTCCGCCCGGTCGCTCAAGGTGTGGGCAGTGGCTACCAACCCGCCGTCCGCCGCTTGGAAAAGCCGGCGGTACCGTACCTTGCGGCCAAACAATTCCACCGATTCGCCGGCATGTTTCGCTCCAGCGGCCACATCTTCCCGGTACACGGTCAGCGGGACCTGCCAGCTTTCGCACAGGTTCCGGACAAAAGCCTCGTCCCGCTCGCTTTCCTCCGCCCGGAGCAGGTGGTTGACATGGCAGGCCAGAACCGTCCATTGCCGTTCCTTTTGCAGCGAACAGAGGAAATGCAAAAGCGCCGTGGAATCCGCCCCGCCGGATAAGGCAACCGTTACCCGGCTGCCCGGCGGCAGCATCTGATACTGTTCGATTGCCTGCAGCGCTTTATTCCTCATTGCGATACATCTCCAAATTGCTGAAGCGGGTATAGGTGCCGTCCCACGCCAGTTTTACCGTGTCGGTCTCGCCATGGCGGTTTTTCGCTACAATACATTCTGCAATATTTTGCTCTTCTGATTCCTTATTGTAATATGCATCCCGATACAAAAACCACACCGCGTCCGCGTCCTGCTCAATAGAACCGGATTCACGCAGGTCCGAAAGCATGGGCCGGTGGTTATCCTTTCGGCTCTCCGGTCCGCGGGACAGCTGGGACAGTGTGATCACCGGCACCTGCAGTTCTTTGGCCATCACTTTCAGTGCGCGGGTCATTTCCGAAACTTCCTGCACGCGGTTATCGATCCGCCGCCCGCTTGTCATCAACTGCAGATAGTCGATGATAACCAGATCCAGGTCTTTCATCCGGCGCAGGCGGGCTTTCATCTCTCCCGGCGAAATACCGGTAGCGTCATCAATGTAAATCTGCGCCTGGGATAGATACCCTGCGGCCTCAGCCAGGCGGTTCCAGTCATCGCCGGACAGGTTGCCGGTGCGCAGGGCATTGCCGGGAATCCGGGCCTCGCCGGAAAGGATGCGCCCTACCAGCTGATCCTTGGACATCTCCAGATTAAAGATTGCCACCTTTTTCCCCAGCTTGGCCACGTGGGTGGCAATGTTCAGCGCAAACGCGGTTTTGCCCATACCGGGCCGCGCTGCAATGAAGATCAAGTCTGTTTTGTTGAGTCCCGTTGTGATCTGGTCCAGCATGGTAAACCCGGTCGGGATTCCCAGATACTGATCCCGATCGGCGCTGGAAAGCTTTTGCAGCCTGTCATACGTTTCGATGATAATTTCGTCGATCTTCTGCAGCCCGCGGCTTTCCCGTCCCTGCCGTATCTCAAAGATCTGCTGCTCCGCCGAATCCAAAAGGTTTTTCGCCTCATTCTGCGGATCCCTTGCATCCTCAATGATGCCCTGGGCGGTCCCAATCAAGCTGCGCAGATAATGCTTTTCCTGGATGATGCGGGCGTAAGCCTCTACATTGGAAACCGTAGGGACTACCTCGACCAGCCGCGCCAGATAGACCTTGGCGTCCTGCTCCGAGGCAAAAACCTCGTCGGAGATCACCCCGTCCAGCACCGTGACAAAATCGATCGGCTGCCCGGCGCCGAAAAAGCGCAGCATCACGGAAAAAATCCCCTGGTGGCGCTTATCGTAAAAACATTCCGGTTTGATGTACTCCATGACGGTGGTCAGGCAGGAAGCGTCCACCAGCACGGCTCCCAGCACCGACTGCTCCGCTTCCAGGCTGAACGGCACCGGCATATTCTGTTCCAAATAGGTCGTATCCTGCATTTGCGGCATCCTTGATTCCTCCCGCCTTCTGATGGGCACAAAACACGAAAAAGACAGCCGCCTTTTCCGGGCGGCCGCCGCTGTTATTCCTCCGTAATGGTTACATAGAAGCTCGCTTTCACTTCCGGATGCAGGCGAACTTCCGCTTTATAAGTACCGAACGCTTTGATCTCGCTTTCCAGCACGATTTTCTTCTTGTCAATGGCCGTACCAAACTGTTTTTGCAGATCTTCGGCAATTTCTTTGGTCGTTACCGCGCCGAACAGACGGCCGCCGGTTCCCGCCTTGGCGGTGCGTTTGATGGTCTTGCCCTCGATTTTTTTGCCCAGCTGGACTGCCGCTTCTTTTTCCACATCAGCCTTGTGCTGCGCCGCCGCCTCCCGGTTTTTCAGATCGTTCATCGCCTGGGCCGTCGCCTCGATGGCCAGCCCTTTCGGCAGCAGAAAATTTCTGGCGTAGCCATCCGAAACGTTGATCAGCTGCCCCTTTTTGCCGGAGCCTTTTACATCCGCTTGCAAAATAACCTTCATAACCACTTCTCCTTTTTGTATAAAATCATTTGCGCATACAATGTCCGCTATTTTTCTTTTTCCTGCGGCCTTTGCTCAAAATACTGGTCTATGGCCTGCAAAAGCTTTTGCCGGGCCGCTTCCATGCCGATATCCGTCAGCTGTGCGCCGGCCATGGTCATATGTCCGCCGCCGCCCAGCGATTCCATGACCACCTGAACATTCATCAGGCCCATGCTGCGGGCAGAGAAAGAAACGCCGCCCTCATATTCGTACATCACGAAAGAGGCCATCACATCGTTGATTCCCAGCAATTCATCCGCCGCCTGGGGCGCGATCAGCTTGATGTCCTCGCTGTACTCCCCGCTGGCAATGGCACAGCCGCGATAGACCTCCGCAGAGGCTACCAGACGGGTCTTTTTCTGATAATCATCCATGGAATTGGAGAACAGCTTGCGCACCTCCACTGTGTCCGCCCCCTGCTTACGCAGGTAAGCCGCCGCCTCAAAAGTACGCACGCCGGTCTTCATCACAAAATTCTTGGTATCCAGCATAATACCGGACAACAGCGCTTCCGCTTCTATCTTGCCGATTTTTACATTATCGCCGAAATACTGGACTAATTCGGTCACCATCTCCGAAGCGGAGGAAGCATATGGCTCATGGTAAAAAATGACCGCGTTGTCAATATGCCCCACCATTTTCCGATGGTGGTCGATTACCGCTACCGTTTTGCAGGCATTATAAACCTCCCGGGATTCCAGGATGTGCGGCAGATGAGTGTCCACCACCAACAGCAACGTCTTTTTCCCAATCAGGTCGATGGCCAGATCCGGTTCCACAAACGCGTCCGCATAACCGTTCTGCGCAAGCCGGTTGTAAAGGGGAAACGCCAGGTTCCGCTGCCGGTTCAGCACGATCGCCGCCGGTTTTCCCATCTGCTTGACCGCTTTATACATGCCCACCGCGGAACCCAGGCAGTCCAGGTCGGCGAACTGATGTCCCATGATCAAAACATTTTCCGCCGTTCCAATCAGCTCGGATAAGGCCGAAGCCATAATGCGGGTCTTGACCTTGGTGCGTTTTTCCACCCCTTTGGAGGTTCCGCCGTAAAAAGCGAACCCGTTTGCGGATTTGATCGCCACCTGGTCTCCGCCGCGTCCCAACGCCATTTCCAGCGCCTGCCGGGCCATCTTCTCGCTTTCCTGCAGCGTGGAAGCGCCCTGGCCGATTCCGATGGACAAAGTAGACGGAACATTATCGCTCAAGGATACCTGCCGCACCTGGTCGAGGATATCGAACCGGCGCTCGATCATTTTTCGCAGCTGCCGTTCCTCCGCCACGATCAAAAAACGATCCCGGTCCAGACGGCGCAAAAGGCAGCTGCCCTCGGCCATATAGTTTTCGATAATGGTTTCCAATTGACCGATGGTCTGCGCCTTTTCGCTTTCCTTGGCGTCCTGCATAATCTCCTGATAGTTGTCGATCACCACGATCCCCACTGACGGGCGGGATTCTTTGTATTCAAACATGTATTTTTTCAGCGTTGTATCGTCCACCAAAAAATAAATGCTCAAAGGAGCCCCATCCTCTGATAAAATCGAGGTCACATGCACCGTATACAGCTTGTTTTTATACCGGATGCCTCTTCCCTGCGATTTGGACGGATCTGCCGGATCAGCGCCTGCAACGATATCCGAAACCGGCATTCCGAACTGGTCCTCGCCCAAAAACACATCGTCTTTGCACATGCGGTTATACCAGGTGATCTCCCCGTTTTGATCGACCACGATCATCGGGAACGGAATGACCTCCATACTCTCTCTCCGGGTCAAAGTCAGATTGTCGCTCAAATAGGACAAAAACGCGTACATATCCTGCTGGAACCGGCGAAGCTTGAACAAAACATACATGGTCACGCAGATCA
Source organism: Oscillospiraceae bacterium (assembly GCA_051881895.1). Classification (GTDB taxonomy): domain Bacteria; phylum Bacillota; class Clostridia; order Oscillospirales; family Ruminococcaceae; genus UBA3818. The sequence continues at coordinate 7,287 of JBJEQT010000091.1, read as the reverse complement.
GCAAAAGCGCTTCCAGATAAAACAGGTAGATATTGACAAAAGCGGACAAGAGGGTCAACAGGGCGCTGAAAGCCAAGGGCACTGCCAGAACAGGCCTGAGCCACCAATATTTTTTCTCCATACCCTTTGCTCCTTTCTTGGAAAATCAACTGGATATTCCCGTTTCACGCCGCCTTTGCGGCCGCGCACCGGCGATGCGAAAGATCCGTCTTTTCCGCCGCCGTTTTTTTGAGTCTCTCCCGGATGACAGAATTTCTACCGCTTATTTGCATTGTTAAATTATTATAGCATATCCCGGGATGAAATCTCAACAGTCGTCTAAAGTTTTCTGCCGGCCCCCGGCCGGTACGTTCAAAAAACAAAGCCGCCTTTCGGTCAGGCGGCTTTCAACTTGCTTTTTTACTGCCGGATCTCCTGGATAATCGGTAAAATCATCGGAGAACGGCGGGTCTTTTGAAACAGGAAGCTTCCCACATCGTCCCGCAGCCGGTTTTTGATCGTGCCCCATTCGCGGATATTTCCCGCCCGGCACTCCTCGATCGTCTTTTTGGCGATGCGGCGGGTCTCGTTCATCAGGTCCTCCGCCTCCCGCACATAGACAAACCCTCTGGAAACAATATCCGGTCCGGACAGCAGCGCACCGGTATTTCCATCGATGGCGGCGACCAGGATGATCAGCCCGTCCTCGGCCAGATGCTTGCGGTCCCGCAGAACGATGCTGCCCACGTCTCCGACGCCAAGCCCGTCCACCAGAACCTGACCTGCCGGGACGGTGCCGGTCACTTTCAGCGTTTCGCCGTCCAGTTCCATCACCTCGCCGATCTGGCTGATGTGGACATTGGACTCCGGGATTCCCATGGAAATGGCCAGGTTGGCATGTTTGCGCAGATGTTTATACTCGCCGTGGACCGGGATAAAAAATTTGGGCCGGATCAGGTTCATCATCAGTTTCAGCTCATCCTGGCAGGCGTGGCCGGACACATGCACTTCATACATTTTTTCATACACCACGTCGGCTCCCAGCTTCAGCAGTTCGTTGACCACTCGGCCCACCAGCTTTTCGTTTCCGGGGATTGGCGTGGCGGAAATGATGATCAAGTCGTCCTGCGTCACCTGCACCTGCCGGTGATCGCCGCCCGCCATCCGGGTCAGAGCCGACATGGGCTCGCCCTGGCTGCCGGTGGTAATGATGGTCACCTTGGAAGCGGGATACCGCCGGATCGCGTCGATATCGATCAGCAGCCCGTCCGGCACATGCAGATACCCCAGCTCAATGGCCTTGGCCACGACGTTTATCATGCTGCGGCCGGATACCGCTACCTTGCGCCCTAATTTATCGCACAAATCCACGATTTGCTGGATGCGGTGAATATTGGAGGAAAAGCTGGCCACGATGATCCGCTTGTTTTCCCCTCTGGCAAACAGCGTGTTGAAAGATTCTCCCACCTTGCTTTCGCTGGGGGTGCTGCCGGGCTTTTCCGCATTGGTAGAGTCCTGCAGCAGCGCCAGCACTCCCTGCTTGCCCAGCTCGCCAAAGCGGCCCAGGTCAATGACCTCTCCCTCAATGGGATTGTAATCGATCTTGAAGTCGCCGGTATGCACGATCACACCCGCCGGCGTATGGATGGCAAAGGCCACCGCGTCGGGAATGGAATGGTTGACCCGGATCGCCTCTACCGACATACACCCCATTTTCACCACGTCGCCAGGCGAAATGACATTGAGCTTTGCCTGGGACAGCAAGCCGTGCTCCTTGAGCTTACCCTCCACCAATCCCAGGGTCAAACGGGTGCCGTACAACGGCACATTGACTTCCTTGAGCAGGTAGGGCAGCGATCCGATATGGTCCTCGTGTCCGTGGGTGATCACCACGCCGCGCAGTTTATCTTTGTTTTTGACAAGATAAGTAAAATCGGGAATCACCGAATCCACGCCGGGCATATCCTCTTCCGGAAACGCCAGACCGCAGTCCACAACAAACATGTCGTTTCCCGATTCATAAACCGTAACGTTTTTGCCGATTTCGTCCAGCCCGCCCAGAGAGATGATCCGCACCGGCTGGCGGCGTTCTCCCTGCGAGGGAGCTTTTTTGGCCCGGGAACAGGTGTTGGTCTGTGTCTTGGCGGTTTTCGCCTTTGCCCCCGATTCCTGCGCTTTTCCGGACGCCTTTTGCGGGGCAGACGGCTTCGTTTCCGGCACCTCCTTGGTTTTTTTGCTCTGTGTATTTTTTTGGCCGGTTGCAGACCGTTTGGCCGGCTGCGGCTTTTTCTTTGTCTCTCCCTTTCCGCTTTCCGCTTTTGCGGGCTGCTGGGAAACGATCGTTTCTTTTTCTTCGATTTTTTCCTGACGGGTTGTCTTCGGCGCCGATTTTTTCTGCGTACTTTTTGGCTTTTTGCCGAAATTCATCGCTTTTTTAACCGTTTTTTCCAAAAGACTTTCGTTTTTTTTCAGCTGTTCATTTTCTTTTTTAATCTTTTCTTCCAGATCAACTGACACAAAATTACCTCCACTTCTTCACTTCTTTTTCGCTTTGCGCATCAAATCCCACAAAGCCGTCCGCCAGGCGGACCTTTTCTCCGATTGTCGTTTTCGCCGCTTCTGATAAAAGCGCATAAATCCACTGTTCCGGCCTTTAAAAAGCCAGACAGATGAATTCTTTGCCGCCGGTTTGCATACTACTTTTTTTCACGCGCCGCGGCTGTTTCTTTTTGATTTGGCTTTGGCGCCCAAAACCGGCGCCCTCTTTTTCGGCGTTGTCCCCGCGGTTTTTGCCGTCCCACACGCGGGTTTTGCAACGCATAAAAACGAAGCTGTCCATAAACTGCATTTAACGTGAACAGCCTGCTTTTTCCGAAACCGGAAAAAGACTTTAAAAAGAAAACACGAACACAATCTTAGGTTAAGTGTAACCGCTGCCGTGAGAACTGTCAAGGCCCTCCCCTGCGCTTGCATGTTTCAAGGCACGGCCTGCGTGCTCTGTTTTTCTTTATTATAGCGCGCAAATCCTCGTTTTAAGCCATGCCGGATATTTTTCTTGTTCCATCTCCTTTTTCATAGTATAATCAGCCTGTCGGCCGCAACATCAACCGGCCGAAAAAATTTCGTGCATGGCCGGGCCGATCCCGGCAACAATGAAAAAGGATGGCCGAAAGATGAAACAGGTTGAAATTTTTACAGACGGAGCCTGCTCCGGCAATCCCGGCCCCGGCGGATGGGGCGCCGTTCTGCGTTTCGGCAGCGCCCAAAAGGAACTGTGCGGCGGTGAGGAAAACACCACGAACAACCGTATGGAGCTCTCGGCGGTTATCGCGGCTTTATCGGCGCTGAAAGAACCCTGCCGGGTTATTTTGACCACCGATTCGCAATATGTGGTCAACGGCATCGAAAAAGGCTGGGCCAAAAAATGGCGGGCCAACGGCTGGCGAAAAAGCGATAAAAGCCCTGCCCTTAACCCGGACCTTTGGGAAAAACTGCTGCAGCTGTGCGAAATACACGAAGTCTCTTTTCGCTGGGTCAAAGGCCACGCCGGGCACCCGGAAAACGAACGGTGCGACAGGCTGGCGGTGGAATACTATACGACCCACTTTTCCCGGTGAGGTTTTTTCTCTTCAGACAAAGCCGGATGCGGCTTGGAATACAAAAATTTGCGGGAACCTATTGCATTTCCTAGTATTTTACTATATTATTATTGCAGACTCGGCAAATACAGCCGTTAGAACCATAAGAAAGCATGATGTCAACAGAAAAGGATGATCGATCATGAAACGATTTGTTTATGCAGACAATGCAGCAACGACCCAGATTTCCCCGGAAGTCCTGGACGCAATGATGCCCTGGCTGACCGACGGGTACGGCAACGCCTCCAGCATCTATAAAAAAGGCCGCGAAGCCCGTATCGCCATGGAGGAAGCACGCCACAAAGTGGAAAAAGCGCTGGGCGTTCCCCAGTCCCGGCCGGACTATCCGGTAGAGATCTATTTCACCTCCGGCGGCTCGGAAGCGGACAACTGGGCAATCAAGGGCGCGGCCCATCTGATGGCGCCCAAAGGCAAGAAACACATTATCACCACCGTATTTGAGCATCATGCGGTGCTCCATACCTGCGCCACGCTGGAAAAAGAAGGATTTGAAGTCACCTACCTGCCGGTCAACGAAAAAGGACTCGTCACCGCACAGCAGGTGGAGGCCGCGATCCGGGAAGATACAGCGCTGGTTACCATCATGTATGCCAATAACGAGATCGGCACCGTCCAGCCCATTCCGGAAATCGGCGCGGTGTGCAAAAAACATGGCGTGCTGTTCCATACCGATGCGGTACAGGCGGTGGGCAACGTTCCGATCAACGTTGTCGAACAGAATATCGATATGCTCTCTTTGTCGGGCCATAAAATCCATGCCCAAAAGGGAATCGGCGTGCTGTACTGCCGCAAAGGGATTCGCCTGCCCAACCTGATTGATGGCGGCGCGCAGGAGCGCGGACGCCGGGCCGGCACCGAAAACATCGCTGCGATCGTGGGGCTGGGCGTTGCCATAGAAGCCGCCTGTGCCGATATTCCCGGCCGCGCGGCTAAGCTCTCCGCCATGCGGGACCGTCTGATCGAGGGAATTTCCAAAATGGATCGGGTCCATCTCAATGGCGACGCGGTACGCCGTCTGCCCGGAAACGTCAACTTCTCGTTTGAAGGAGTGGAGGGCGAAGCGCTTCTGCTGACTTTGGACGCGCTGGGGATCTGCGCTTCCTCCGGCTCTGCCTGCACTTCCGGTTCGCTGGACCCCAGCCATGTTCTGTTGAGCATCGGCCTGGTCCACGAGGTTGCCCATGGTTCTTTGCGCCTGACTTTCAGCGATTACAACACCATGGAGGATGTGGATTACATCCTGGAAGTTCTGCCCGGTGTTATAGACCGTCTGCGGTCTATGTCCCCTCTGTGGGAACGCATTACCAAAGCATAAGGAGGCTTTTGCTATGTTATATTCTGAGAAAGTTATGGATCATTTTACCAACCCCCGCAACGTGGGCGAAATCGAGGATGCCAACGGTGTGGGAGAGGTCGGAAACGCCAAATGCGGCGACATCATGAAGATGTACCTGAAAATTGAAAACGGCGTGATCGAAGACGTTAAGTTTAAAACTTTTGGCTGCGGCGCCGCCATCGCCACCAGCTCTATGGCCACTGAAATGATCAAAGGGAAAACCGTGGACGAAGCGCTGAAACTGACCAACAGCGCTGTGGTAGAAGCGCTGGAAGGCCTTCCGCCCGTTAAGATCCACTGCTCGGTATTGGCGGAACAGGCCATCAAAACCGCTCTGGCCGACTATTACACCCGCCAGGGTATCGATCCTACTCCTTTTGTCGGCGAATTGAAAGATCCGGATGAGGAGCACCTGGCCTGTGAAATGTAAAAAAATCCTGGTGGCGCTTTCCGGCGGAGTGGATTCCTCCGTCTGCGTACACTTGATGAAAAAACAGGGATATGACGTGACCGGGCTGGTCTTGCACCTGTCCGCCGCCCATGAAAGTACCGTTCAGGCGGCACAGGAGGCGGCGCAGGCCATGGAGATTCCGTTGATCGTGGCCCGGGAGGAAGAATGGTTTCAGCGGGAGGTCGTCATCCCCTGGGCGGAATCCTACCGCCGGGGCCAGACGCCCAATCCCTGTATTCTCTGTAATCCATCCACCAAATTCGCCCTTCTCTGCCGGGAGGCAAAGGCGCTGGGATTCGATACAATCGTCACCGGCCATTATGCGGGAATCGAGGAGCGGGAGGGCCGCTACCTGTTAAAAAAGGCAAAGTTTCTGCCCCGAGACCAGTCGTATATGCTTTATCGCCTCAGCCAGGAGCAGCTGTCCATGCTGCATCTGCCGCTGGCAGGGATGTCCAAGGACGAGGTCCGGGCCATCGCCGCTCAGGCAGGGCTTCCCTGCGCTTGTGCGCCGGACAGCCAGGAGATTTGCTTTATCCCGGATAACGACTATCCGTCTTACATCGAAGAGCGGTTCGGGAAAATGCCGGAAGGCGAGTTTATATCCCCCGAGGGGACTGTTTGCGGAACCCATAAAGGGCTTCTGCATTACACGGTTGGTCAGCGCAAAGGCCTTGGCATTGCCCTGGGCCGCCCGGTGTTCATCAAATCCATGGACCCGCAGACCAATCGGATTTATTTGGGCGACGCCGGTGAGGAATTTGCCTCGGGCGTTTTGCTGCGGGACTGCCGCTGGATCCCTTTTGAAAAACCGGCACAGCCCATCCGGGCAGGGGCGAAAATCCGCTCCATGGCTAAGGAGGCCGCAGCGCAGATCATTCCTTTACCCGAAGGAGCTGCCCGTGTGTTGTTCGACACGCCGCAGCGCGCTCCCGCTCCGGGGCAGTCCTGCGTTTTCTACGACGGGGATTATGTGCTGGGCGGCGGATACATTGAAAGTCAAATTTTATAAAAAACACCTGCGCAACAACGCAGGTGTTTTTTGATTTGTTTTTCCTTTTCCCGGCACGTAGCAAAAAGGGACCCTGTTCTAACCGGTATCCGTAAGGGTCCGCTTCCGATGACGCCGCATCACCGAACCGCCGCATTGGACTTTCTGCGGCTTTCGTTTTTTTCGCTTACTTCTCTTTGCGCCGCCCCGTTTTTTCCAAGCCCAGCACAAAATCCGCTGAGACATGATAGTAACGGCACAAAACAATCAGGTGCCGAATCGGCAATTCACTGGCTCCCCGCTCATACCGGGCATACATGGTTTGGGAAGTGCCCAGAAGCTGGGCAATCTGTTCCTGGGTCAAATCGTGGTCTTCCCGCAGGTTTCGCAGGCGCTGCATATAGGACGGCATTTTTCTCACCAACATTCTTTTTTCAAAAATGTTAGCATAGTAAAGATATTTACTATTGCTTTTAGTAAATATCTTTACTATAATAGAGAAGGAAATTCACTTTGCCATTGAAATTGCTGCCCTCCGATGCTGTTCAGTCCGGAGGTTCGCCATATACCGCCGGATTCATCGGCCGGGCATCAAGGCCGCCCCCCTTTCAGGTTTGCAGCAGCCGTTCTCCCATGGTTCTGCGCAAAAAGCGGTCTGCAATTTGCAAAACCGCCTCCGGAATATTCCGGGGCGGTTTTTTGCATCCAACAGAAAACAACGGATAATCTAGATATAATTTCGGTCAAAGGTAATAACGGTAAAATAGGTCTGCGGTTCCCCTTTCAGTTGTTTGTCAATTTCCTGTTTCAAATCGATATTTTTGCGTGTCTCTTCATGGGGGACCACGACATCAAAAATCAGGTTCGTGTG
>JBJEQT010000090.1:0-13049 GCA_051881895.1 Oscillospiraceae bacterium | reverse complement strand
AGAAACTATGGAGGTGCAAATTATGGCTCAAAAGGTTGTCGGCTTTATCAAGCTGCAGATACCTGCCGGAAAAGCAACGCCGGCGCCGCCTGTTGGTCCGGCTCTCGGTCAGCATGGCGTCAACATCATGTCCTTTACGAAGGAATTCAACGAGCGTACCAAAAATGATATCGGTATGGTAATCCCTGTGGTTATCACCGTGTACGCGGACCGCTCTTTCTCGTTCGTAACCAAGACTCCGCCTGCTGCGATCCTGATCAAAAAGGCCTGCGGTATCGAAAGCGGTTCTGGTGTGCCGAACAAGACAAAGGTAGCCAAAATTACCAAAGAGCAGGTAAGAAAAATCGCGGAACAGAAAATGCCCGACCTGAACGCCGCTAACGTGGAATCGGCTATGAGCATGATCGCCGGTACTGCACGCAGCATGGGTGTAGAGGTCGTAGACTAAGCTCCCGGGTGGGAGGAAAATTCCGTTTATTACCACTCATAAGGGAGGAGAACGAGTATGAAACACGGTAAAAAATATAACGACAGCTCCAAACTTGTTGACAGAACCAAACTGTACGACGTGGAGGAAGCGATGGACCTGTGTGTCAAAACCGCTACCGCCAAGTTTGACGAGACTGTAGAAGTACATGTAAGACTGGGTGTAGACTCCCGTCATGCCGACCAGCAGGTTCGCGGCGCGGTAGTACTGCCCAACGGAACCGGTAAATCGGTTCGCGTTTTGGTATTCTGCAAAGGCGATAATGTTCAGCTGGCGAAAGATGCCGGTGCTGAGTTTGTCGGCGCGGAAGATATGATGCAGAAAATCCAGGGCGAAGGCTGGATGGATTTTGACGTTGTTATCGCGACCCCGGATATGATGGGCGTTGTAGGCCGTCTGGGTAAAATCCTGGGCCCGAGAGGCTTGATGCCGAACCCCAAGGCTGGTACTGTTACCCCCGACGTTGCCAAAGCGGTAACCGAGGCGAAAGCCGGTAAGATTGAGTACCGCCTGGATAAGACCAACATCATCCATTGCCCCATCGGCAAAGCTTCTTTCGGCGCGCAGAAGCTGCAGGAGAACTTTGATACCCTGATGGACGCGATTGTAAAAGCGAAACCCGCGGCGGCCAAAGGCCAGTACGTCAGATCTTGCGTTATCACCCCCACCATGGGACCTGGCATCAAGATCAACCCTGGCAAATTTGTTCCCACCGTATAAGAAGGATTTTTCAGCTCCGCTTTGGCGGAGCTGTTCCTTTGTCAGCTTTTTTTGATAAAAGCCTTGACAAGCCTGGATGAATACCATATAATATAAAAGCTGTCATATTCCAAAGACAGCAGGTGCTTTTGCATAAAAGGGTTCCCCTTGCCTGCCGAGGAAATATAGCCAGAATGAATCAAGATCTCATTTGGGCTCTTTCCAAGGTCGTTGGAAAGAGCCCTTTTTGTATGAAGTAGATACTTTCAGGAGGTGAATAGACTTGCCTAGCGAGAAAGCTTTACAAGCAAAACAGGAGGCTGTCGCCCAGCTGAAAAGCAAACTGGATGGCGCTGTAGCCGGCGTTCTGGTCGATTACAGAGGCATTACCGTTGCGGACGATACCAAGCTGCGCCGTGAGCTCAGAGAAGCTGGAATCGATTACGCTGTTGTCAAAAACACCCTGCTACGCCGCGCGTTGGAGGGAACTGAGTACAGCGAGATGTCTTCTGTTCTCGAGAACACGACCGCATTCGCGGTAAGCCATGAGGATCCGGTGGCCGCTGCCAAGATCCTGGCGAAATTTGCAGAGGATTCCAAAGGCTCTTTTGCAATCAAAGCGGGCTTTGTGGAAGGAAAGGTTTTGGACGTTTCCGGTGTAACCGCACTGGCCAAGCTGCCTTCCAAAGAACAGCTGCTCGTTCAGCTGCTCAGCGTGCTCAATGGCAACATCAGAGGTCTGGCTGTTGCGCTTAATGCCATCGTTGAGAAAGAGAACGAAAAAGAGAGCGCTTAATCGCGTTTTCACAACTGCATGAAACAAACCAAATTATAGGAGGTAGCTACAATGGCTTCTGAGAAAATTGTAAAATTTGTAGAAGAAATCAAAACCCTTACCGTCCTGGAACTGGCGGATCTGGTAAAAGCGATTGAAGAAGAATTCGGCGTTTCTGCCGCTGCTCCCGTTATGGTTGCTGGCCCGGCTGCCGGCGCTGCTCCCGCTGCTGAGGAGAAAACCGAGTTTGACGTTGTTCTGGCTGAGGCTGGCGCTTCCAAGATGGGCGTTATCAAACTGGTGAAAGAGATCACCGGTCTGGGCCTGAAAGAAGCGAAAGAGGTTGTCGATGGCGCTCCCAAGACCATCAAAGAGGCTGTTTCCAAAGCAGAGGCCGAGGAAATCAAAGCAAAATTGGAAGAAGCTGGCGCGAAAGTCGAGCTCAAATAAGCTTTTTGAAACAAAGAATGCCGCAGCAATCGCTGCGGCATTTTATTTTTGCAATCAAATCCGCTGTCGAAAAGGCACAAAAAAGGACCGCCGTAAATAGGCGGTCCTGCTTTTGATTTGGATTTTTGATTATTCCACAACAAAACGCTGGATTTCTTTCAAAAACGCGTCGCAGTCATCGGAATGAATCTCCATTTTAATCGGCTTGGAAAGATCCAGGCTGAAAATGCCCATGATGGACTTGCCGTCAATGTGATATCTGCCGGAAACCAGGTCAACCTCGAAATCATAACGGGCAACGATGTTGACGAATTCTTTCACATCAACGATGGTGTTCAAAGAGATTGTTTTTGTAATCATAATCGGTTCCTCCTTCATGTAATGTTATTCTTATTCTTTCTTATCAATTACAACCATATACAATTTCAACCTTTTTGTCAATGTACAATTGTATTTATTCTGGCTTTTTGCTAGAATATTGGAGGGAAAAACAAAGAAACAGGCATTTTGCTTTGTAATTTTTGTTAAATTTTATTTCTATCTTTTGTATAAATACGATAAAAGTTTTCCACTATTCTAAAATCAGGAGGAAGCAATGAAAGCGGTATTTGTAACGTTGGGCTGTAAAGTCAATCAATATGAGACGCAAGTTTTGGAAGAAAAGTTTGCCCAGGCGGGGATTGCGCTGGCGAAAGAGGGCGAAAAAGCCGACTTTTGCATCGTAAACTCCTGCACGGTGACGGCGTCAGGCGATAAAAAGACCCGGCAAATGCTGCGCCGCCTCAAGCGCCAATACCCGGATGCGGTAATGGTGCTGACCGGATGCTATCCGCAGGCGTTTCCGCAGGAGGCCGCGGTATTGGAAGAGGCAGATATTGTGACCGGTTCTACCAATCGAAGCGGCCTGCTGGATCTGGTGCAGACTTATCTGCAGACTCCGCAGCGAATCATCCAGATCATTCCGCACCAAAAAGGGGAAGCCTTTGAAAAGATGACTGCTACCCGTTTTTCCGAGCGGACCCGTGCCTTTGTCAAGATCCAGGACGGATGCGACCGTTACTGTGCCTACTGTATTATCCCCTATGCCCGCGGACCGGTGCGTTCCAAGCCGCTTTCGGATATTGCGGCAGAGCTTGGCCAGCTTGCGGCGCAGGGCTATCAGGAAGTGGTGCTGGTGGGCATCAACCTGCCTTGCTACGGCAAGGATTTGGGGCTGCGGCTGATCGATGCGGTGGAAGCTGCCTGCCAAGTGGAGGGCATCCGACGTATCCGTTTGGGGTCGCTGGAGCCGGAGCTTCTGACGGCAGAGGACTTGAAAAGGCTGGCGGCCCAACCAAAATTCTGCCCCCAGTTTCACCTATCGCTACAAAGCGGCTGTGACCGTACGCTGAAAGCTATGAACCGCCATTACGACAGCGCCGAGTACCGGCGAATCGTGCAGGATATTCGCAAAGTGTTTGAAAATCCCTCCATCACCACCGATATTATGGTAGGCTTTCCCGGCGAAACAGAAGAGGATTTCCGGCAGTCGGCGGATTTTGCCAAAGAGATCGGCCTGGCGAAAGCCCATGTATTCGCCTATTCGGTCCGCCCGGGCACCCGCGCGGCGTCGATGCCGGATCAGGTTCCCCAGCGGGAGAAGGAGCAGCGAAGCTCCCGATTGATTGAAGTGACGAACGCGACAAGGCAGGCATTTTTGCAGGCGCAGGTAGGACGGGAAGAGGAGGTCCTTTTCGAGACCACTCAAACGCCTTACGGCATCGAGGGCTATACGCCAAATTATACGCCCGTGTGTGTGGAATCCCACGAGGATATCCGCGGGCAGATCCGGCGGGTGCGCATTACGGCGGCCTTGAATGATCTGTGTTTGGGAGAATTGGTATAGTATCCGTTTTATGTACCAAAAGCAGCCGGGACCCGGCTGCTTTTTTCTGGTCAGGACACAGAGGGCAGCAGAGATTCTGACAGAATACCGCTCAGCTCATCCAGCGAAATCGAGAAGGACAGCGTTGTGCGCGCATCGGGGGAGGGAAACAGTAAAACCAGTTCGTCCTGCGTCAGATAAAAGTCCTGCAGGGTGGGCAAATCGGCAGAAATCCCCTGTTTTTCCCGCCAGTCAGCGCTGGATTTTGCCAGCACATCGACAAAATCCGGCGAGGCAAACAGATCCTCCAGCCGCAGCTGCACGCCGTTTTGCGGCAGAAAGACAAAGCCTTTTTGCCGCTGCTCGCCGCCGCAGCAGGAGGAAAATACGATGCTGAAAAAGTGGATGTCATTGCGCTTGATTTCGAAAGTCGTTTGCCCTTGTAGCTGCCGGGATTCTTTTTTCGCCCGCAGCCGTGTATTCAACGCCGTGCTCTGGCTGTATTCCCGCAGAAAGCCGTTCAGACGCTGTTGGGTGACCCGGCTTTCTCCCCGGGTGATTTGCGGATAGCTGTAGGTATATTCCACCCACTGATCCTGTATCTTGTTTTCAATGGCCAGGTAATCCATCTGGTCATTGGCGGCGGCGTGGGGCGTTTGCCATAAACAAAAAAGGACCGCCGCAAGGAATGCGATTTTTTTCATGGTTTCGCACCGCCTTTTCCGCACGCTTGAAACTGCAAAAGCAGTTCTTGTTTAGTATTTGCTCCAAGCGGCGCGAAAGCCGTTTCCCCAGAGCAAAAATAGCTGGAAAACAGGTGAAAAAATAGTTTTTTTAGCTGATTTTTCCTGAAAAAACGGCTATCTGAGCGGTTTTACAGACATGTAGCCGGCCTCTGCGGCATAGACTGTACCATTGATATCTGCGGAGGTGGCAAAATTGACCTTTCATCCATTGCAAAGAGCGGCAGTGTGTTTGCTTGCTTTTTTCATAGGCGCCGTACCGGCCTGGGCCGATGAGGCGACAAACAAGGATTTTGCAGCGGCGGGACTGCGGCTGGAATGTAAGTCTGCCATTTTAATGGAACAGACAACAGGTCAGGTGTTATATGAGATGGACGCCGATGTTCCAATGCCGCCTGCCTCCATCACCAAAATCATGACGCTGCTTTTGACGTTTGAGGCGATGGAGCAGGGAAAATTCCAGTATGATACGGTTTTGAGCTGTTCAGAGCACGCAGCCTCCATGGGAGGTTCCCAAATCTGGCTGGAACCGGGGGAAGAAATGACCGTGGACGAAATCCTGCGGGCGACCTTTATTTCCTCGGCAAACGATGCCGCTGTTGTACTGGCGGAGGCGGTGGCGGGAAGCGAGGATACTTTTGTCGGCATGATGAATGAAAAAGCCAAAGAGCTGGGAATGGAAAATACTCATTTTTCCAATGCTACTGGCCTGGATGCCCAAGAGCATTACTCTACGGCCCGGGATATTGCGCTGATGTCGGCGGCGCTGCTGCAGTACCCGGATGTGACCCGCTATTCCACCGTTTGGATGGATAGCCTGCGCGGTGGGCAGACAGAACTGGTCAACACCAATAAAATGGTGCGGTTTTACAACGGAGCGACCGGGCTCAAAACCGGCACCACCGATGGGGCGGGAAGCTGCCTTTCGGCGTCCGCCCAACGGGACGGTCTTTCTTTGATTGCGGTGAGTCTGGGGTCGGATACCAGCGCCCAACGGTTTGCAAGCTGCAGGACGCTGTTGGATTACGGATTTGCCAATTATGTCACCGTACAGCCTCCGTCCTTGGAGGAACAGCTGACGCCGGTACCCGTATTGCATGGCGTGCAGCGGCAGGTGGAACTCGATTACGATCTGCCGCCATCCTTTGTCATGAAGCGGGGAGAAGAAAACAGTCTGGAACAGGAGGTCCGGCTGGCGGAAAATGTGGAAGCGCCTGTGGAAAAAGGACAGCAGCTGGGTACGGTTGTAGTCAGCAAAGGCGGAACGGTTTTGGGAGAATATCCGGTGAAGGCCAAGGCGGATGTGGAAAAAATCGATTTTGGAAAAGGAATGGGGATCCTGTTTGGCTCGCTGTTGGGGAAGCAGCTGCCGCAGTAAGAAAGATGCAAAGGTGAGCGTGCCCCACCGGAAAAGGCCTTGGCAATGCCGGCGCGCAAACGGAGTTTAGCTCAAAAAGACGCGGCAGAAGAACAAAGGTGGTGTGCAAAGGCAAAGAACCTGCCCGAAATGGTTCCGATTTTTTGACGATTTTTCGCATCACTTTTTTCCTCTTGTGCCTTCCGCGAAAGATGGAGATCTTTTTGTATTTGCAATGGATGGCGTTCGGATTGCAAAACGAAAAACGATTGGAATACAAGCCCGGCCCGCGCCAATTCCGGCGGCCGGGCCGTTTATTTTGAGAAGTATTTTGCTGTTTTCAAAAAAAGATTTTTTCGAAAACGGCGGAATGATGAACTATTTTTTCGAAACTTGCCATAAGGTTCTTGAAATGGACAGGCAATTAGAGTAAAATAAATCTATATCATTGGGAGGACGTTGAGGAAATGGTAATCAAATGCAATACGGGATATCTGAACGATTTTATCGGCGATCATGAATGGGAAGCGATGACCCCTCAAATGAAAGCCGCACATGAAGCACTGCATGGCAGAACGGGTCTGGGAAGTGATTTCCTCGGCTGGATGGATCTGCCGGTGAACTATGACAAAGAAGAATTCGCAAGAATTCAAAAAGCTGCCGAAAAAATCAAAAACGACAGCGAAGTGCTGATTGTTATCGGGATCGGCGGCTCTTACCTGGGGGCCCGTGCTGTCATCGAGCAGCTGCGTTCCCCGCTGTACAACAGCAAGAAAAAAGACACGCCGGACATTTACTTTGTGGGAAATTCCATCAACCCGACTTATCTGAGCGAAGTCCTTTCCATTTGCGAGGGAAGAGATATTTCGGTCAATGTCATTTCCAAATCCGGTACCACCACGGAACCGGCGCTGGCATTCCGCATTTTCCGGGAGCTGCTGGAGCAGAAATACGGTAAGGAAGGGGCAAAACACCGTATTTACGCAACGACAGACAAGGCGAAAGGAACCTTGAAAGAATTGTCCGACCGGGAAGGCTACGAAACCTTTGTCGTTCCGGATGACGTGGGCGGCCGTTTCTCTGTGCTGACCGCAGTTGGCCTTTTGCCCATCGCAGTGGCCGGTATTGACATCAAAGCGCTGATGGAAGGCGCGGCAGCGGCGCGGGAAGCGTTTGCTGAGCCGGATCTTTCCCAAAACGAATGCTATAAATACGCTGTGCTGCGCAACATCCTCTACCGCAAGGGCAAGAGCGTTGAGATGTTTATCACCTACGATCCGGCTTTCGCTATGATGAATGAATGGCTCAAACAGCTGTTTGGCGAGAGCGAGGGAAAAGACAATAAGGGCTTGTATCCTTCGTCGGCGGTATTTTCCACCGATTTGCACAGCCTGGGACAGTTTATCCAGGAAGGTTCCCGCATCATGTTTGAAACGGTGATCCGCCCTGCGAAGCCCATCCAGGATTATTTTGTGAAAAATGACCCCGATAATTTTGACGGATTAAATTTCCTGTCCAACCAGAATATGTCGGTGGTAAACGATAAAGCGTTCCAAGGAACCGTGCTGGCCCATACCCAAGGCGGCGTTCCCAATGTGATTTTGGAACTGCCCCAGATGGATGAGTTCCATTTGGGATATTTGATCTACTTCTTTGAAAAAGCCTGCGCGCTGTCTGGCTATATGCTGGGAGTGAATCCTTTTAATCAGCCTGGCGTGGAAAGCTACAAGAGCAACATGTTCGCACTTTTGGGCAAACCCGGCTATGAGGACAAAAAAGCCCAGCTGGAAGCGAAAATCAAATAATTTTGTTGTTTTCGTCTTCGGACGAATCCATAGAAGATTTAATAACCTAAGGAGGGCACAAACATGATAAAACTTATCGTGGGTAACAAAGGCTCCGGAAAAACCAAAACTTTGATCGACATGATTAACAAAGCGGCGAAAACCACTTCTGGAAACATTGTCTGCATTGAAAAAGGCCTGAAAATGACCTATGATATTGATTATTCGGTCCGTTTGATCGACATTGAAAGCTACAGCGTGGAAGGGTTCGACGCATTCTATGGCTTTATTGCCGGTATCTGCGCGGGCAACTACGATATTACCGAGATCTTTATCGACGCGACGCTGAAGATCGGCGGCAGAGATCTGAACGCGTTTGCCGCGATGATCGAAAAGCTGGAAAAACTGACTGCGGAAAACAAAGTGGAGATGGTCTTCACCGTATCCTGCGACCGCTCTGAACTGCCGGAATCGGTTTTGTCTTACATCATCTAACACTGTGATGAAGAAGACGGGCGCATATCTATGCGCCCGTTCTTTTTCGCAAGGTCCGGCGCACGGAAAGACTCGTGTTTTTTGCGGAATAGATGCATTTTTAAGGCTTGTGAGCCGGATTTTCGGCCGAATGTATGAAAAAGTAAAATTACGCCAAACTTGTATTGACAAACCTTTTTGATGTCGATATAATTAAATTCGTGGCGTTATGAGGTATCATGATGTTTATTGATGTGAAGCAGCTGTTTGAGGTAGAGGGCCAGGTCATTCCTTTCACTCATGATCTGGATATGTCCGCTATCGAGCTGTGGGGAACCGCACCTTTCGACCGTCCGATACATCTTTCCGGCAGGCTGTATAACCGGGCCGGGATCGTATCCATCGCGTATGAAGCGCAGATGGATTATAATTTGATGTGCGGGCGATGCCTGGAACGGCAGCGGCATGCTGAAACCTATCGGTTTGAGCATGTCCTGGTTCGTCAGTTGAATGAAGAAGACAATGGCGACTTCATTGTGGTGTCCGGCAATCAGCTGGATTTGGATGATCTGGCGACATCCGACATTCTTCTGGAACTGCCTTCCGTGGTATACTGCCGCGAGGATTGCAAAGGCTTATGCCCTGTATGCGGTACCAATTTAAACGAAAAAGACTGTGGATGTGATCTGAAGCAGCCGGATCCTCGCCTTCAAATTCTCAGTGAATTTTTTAAAGAATCATAACCTTTAAGGAGGTGCTGAAATGGCGGTACCAAAGAGAAAATCGTCTAAAGCGAGAAAAAACAAAAGACGTTCCAACGTTTGGAAAATCAGCGTTCCGGGGTTCTCCAAATGCTCCCAGTGCGGTGAGCTGAAGGCTCCTCACAAGGTTTGCGCGAACTGCGGTTACTACAAGGGCAAAGAAGTCATTAAGATGGAGGCTGAATAGTCTCTTTGAAGGCAGGGGAGGATGCAGTTCCACCCCTGCTTTTTTTAACGCCGCTGCTTGATTCTCGGCCGGGGCGTGTTTGTGATTCCCTGGAAAAGGAGGTGCCGCTTTGGCGGTACAGATCATGTCGGTAGTCCCGGGTTCCCCTGCGGACCGAGCGGGTATTCGGTCCGGCGAAATGCTGCTGGAGATTAACCAAAACCCAATCGAAGATATTTTGGACTACCAGTTTTATATGACGGACAGAAAGCTGAAAATCAATCTGCTGGGGGTCGACCGGGCAGCCAGACAGGTGACAGTGCGCAAAGACGAATATGAGGAGCTGGGGCTGGAATTCGAATCTTATCTGATGGACAAACAGCATCACTGCAAAAACAAGTGCATTTTCTGCTTTGTGGATCAGATGCCTCCGGGCATGCGGGAGACGCTTTACTTTAAGGATGACGATGCCCGCCTTTCTTTTTTGTTCGGCAATTACATTACCCTGACCAATATGGAACAGAAGGATATTGACCGAATCATCAAAATGCATATCAGCCCGGTCAATATTTCGGTGCACACCATGAATCCGGACCTGCGGCAGAAGATGATGCTGAACCCGAAATCGGCATCTTCACTGGACTATTTGCGGCAGTTGGCCCGCGCGGGCATTAAAATCAACACCCAGTTGGTTCTTTGCCCCGGAATCAACGACGGGGAAGAACTGGTGCGTTCCCTAAAGGAACTGGGAGCGCTGTACCCCAGCGTGGAGAGTATCGCGGCAGTTCCGGTGGGATTGACCAAATACCGTGATGGATTGTTCCCACTGCGCCCCTATACCCGGGAAGAAGCGCGGGAAGTCATTCGAACCATCCATGATTTCTCCGATGATTTTTTGGCGCGCGAAGGGGTGCGGATGGCTTATCCGGCGGATGAGTTTTTCCTCAAAGCACAAATGCCAATACCAGACGATGCGTATTATGGCGAATACAACCAACTGGAAAACGGTGTAGGGCTTTTATCGCTGCTGCGGCAAGAACTGGCGGACGCGCTGGAGGACTGGGAGGACGACGGCGTTTGCCGCCGTATCAGCCTGGCCACCGGAGAAGCGGCGGCAGATTTTCTGCGGGAAGAAATCGGGCGGGTAAAACAAAGATTCCCGGGGTTGGACTGCACGGTTTATGCCATTCATAATGATTATTTCGGCGAAAATATCACTGTGGCGGGTCTGGTGACTGCTACCGACCTGATCCGGCAGCTGAAAGGCAAGGATCTGGGCGAGGAGCTGCTGATCCCCGGCGTAATGCTGCGCCATGAGCAGGATAAATTCCTGGATGACGGCACGATAGAGGATGTGCAGCAGGCTTTGGGCGTTTCGGTGCGGACGGTGGACAACGACGGCACGCAGTTTTTGCTGGCGCTGCTGGGAATAGAAGACGATGCGGAATATGCTTGGTAAACGGCGGAAAACATGATATCATAACCGTGTGGCCGCTGTGCCGGCATATGCACCCTGAAAGCTGCGAATTTTAGGAAGAATATATTTTGCATCTGCTATCGTACGTGAAAAGCGTATGAAAGACACTTTGAAAACAGATATTTTGAAAAACGGCGGGGCCGTGTGTTTTGTCTTTTTGATTGGCAAAACAACCGGGCCTTTTCCGGCAGAAAGAAGGGAAACTCTATGGCAAAACCGTTGATCGCGGTAGTGGGACGACCCAATGTAGGAAAATCCACCCTGTTTAATAAAATTGTGGGGAAACGTCTGTCCATTGTGGAGGACACCCCCGGCGTGACCCGGGACCGGATTTACGCCGAAGGAGAATGGCGGAACCGGTCATTTCATATTGTGGATACGGGCGGTATTGAGCCGAAAGCAGACGATGTGATTCTGTCTCAGATGCGCCGTCAGGCGCAGCTGGCGATTGACAGCGCGGATGTGATCGTTTTTGTGGTGGATATCCGCACCGGTATGACCGCCACCGACCAGGACGTTGCTTCGATGCTCCAGCGTTCCGGCAAGCCGGTTGTGCTGTGCGTAAATAAGTGCGACAGTGTCGGTGCTCCGCCGCCGGAGTTGTATGAATTTTACAATCTGGGAATCGGCGATCCGTATCCGGTTTCGTCGGTGCATGGGCATGGAGTCGGTGATCTGCTGGACGCCTGCTATGAATACCTGGATTTCGAGAAAGAAGAGGAATACGGGGAAGAGGACATCAAGGTAGCCGTGATCGGAAAGCCCAATGTAGGCAAATCGTCGCTGATCAACCGGATGGCGGGAGAAGAGCGGGTGATCGTTTCCAATATCGCGGGGACGACCCGGGATGCTACCGATACGTTTGTGGAAAATGAGTACGGCCGGTTTGTTTTTATCGATACGGCTGGTATTCGCCGCAAGGCAAAGGTGGAGGAGGCGATCGAAAAGTATTCGGTGCTGCGCTCCTATATGGCGGTGGACCGTTCGGACGTATGCGTGATTGTGATCGACGCCACCGAAGGCTTTACCGAACAGGACTCCAAGGTGGCCGGATATGCCCATGAGCAGGGAAAAGGCTGTATCATCGCGGTGAATAAATGGGATGCGGTGGAAAAAGACGGAAAAACCATGCAGGAATTTACCAAAAAACTGCAGAACGATTTCAGTTTTATGTCCTACGCTCCGTTCTTATTCATCTCGGCAAAAACCGGGCAGCGGGTGGAAAAGCTGTATGAGCTGATCCATTATGTGGGGGAACAGAACGCCATGCGCATTCCCACCGGCCGGCTTAACGACATGCTTTCTTATGCTACGGCAAGAGTGCAGCCGCCGTCGGACAAGGGAAAACGGCTGCGGATTTTCTACATGACGCAGGCTTCTACCAAGCCGCCGACCTTTGTGGTCTTTGTCAATTCCAAAGAGCTGTTCCATTTTTCTTACCAGCGGTATCTGGAAAACCAGATTCGGGAGACGTTCCATCTGGACGGGACGCCGATCCGCATGATCGTGCGGGAGCGGGGGGAAAAATAAGAAAACCCATCTCGTGATTTTGGAGGAGAGTTATAATGCAGACTGTTTTGGCGTCAATTCTGGCCGCGGCCGTGGCCTATCTTTTGGGCAGCATCAGCTTTGCGGTGGTGGTTTCCAAATCCCTGTATCATCAGGATGTGCGGCAGTTCGGCAGCGGCAACGCAGGAATGACCAATATCCTGCGTACATATGGCAAAAAGGCCGCCGCTTTGACCTTGGCCGGCGATTTTCTCAAAGGAGTTGCCGCGGTGTTAATCAGCCGGCTGATTTTCGCGGCCATGGGCGTAACGCTGTTCGACGGCGCGTATATCGGCGGGTTGTTCGCCATTTTGGGCCATTTATATCCGGTGTATTTCGGATTTCGCGGCGGAAAGGGAATTTTGACATCCATCGGCATTATTGCGGTGATCAATCCGCTTGTGTTTTTAGGGCTTCTGATTATCGGACTGCCGCTGATCTTTTTGACAAAGATCGTGTCAGTG
>JBJEQT010000089.1:0-13341 GCA_051881895.1 Oscillospiraceae bacterium | reverse complement strand
ACTCAGCAGTGTACAGGAAGAAAGGATTCTCAAATTTCGGGTCATCCAGCTGGCAGTAGTAAACGTAGTCGGAAGCCTGGTTATTCATCAGGTTGAACCGGTATCTCCAGCCCAGCTCCTGCATATTGGAGGTCTGAGACTGATAGTACGCATACATACCGTTGGAAGACTCATTGTCGCCGATGGCCAGCAGCAGATTTTTGAAGTCATCGTAGCTCTTGATGTCATCGGCAGTAAAGCCGTATTTCTCGGCAATGTCCATATTGACAAACGGGCCGCGGTCCGGGAAGATCTCCGCAGTGTTGCGGGGAACCATGTAGATTTTGCCTTCTACATAAGTCTCTTCCCAAGCGGATTCCGGCAGGGTCGCCCAGGTCTGGGGCATATAGGTCTGCAGGAATTCGGGGGTCAGCTCCATAAAGGAAGCTTTCTCAACGTAGTTGCGGTAATCTCTGTAGTTGCCGGTATAGATCAGGTCCAGCTGATCGCCGCCGGCCAGGACCAACGGATATTTCACGTTGAATTCAGCGGACGGAATGAAATACAGATCCAGGGTGGCGTTCAGAACGTTTTTGATCCGCTCATTGGCCATTTCCAGAATCTCCGCCATATCCAGAGGCTCATCCGCTACAGAGTACATAACGATGGTGGCTTCTTTGGAAGTGTCAACGTTTGCATAGGGGTTGTTGGAGTCTACATTCGCAACATCCCCGGATTCGGCGCCGGTAGAAGCCTGAGAGCTTGTACCGGTCTCGCCGCAGCCGCTGAGCAATAATGTCATCAGCATCATTGCAGCCAGCACCAAAGCGATGGTTCTTTTCATAGTTCTCCTCCTAATAGATCATTCTAACCGAACAGCCCTTAACCACAGGCTGTTATTTCCGCCGCCTTGCTATCGGCGGAAAATATATCAATAAAGAACAAAACACAGCACGGAGAAAGAAATGCAAAATCGTTGGCTGACGTTGGAAAGACTGTCCGCCAAAGGCGGGCGTGGTAAGATGTTGAAAAATGATTCTTAAATTGGAAAAATCCGGCTCGGTTTTGTCTTTATCGTATCAAATTGCAAGCGAGGATTCGTTATTTTCTACAAATCCATATCTCCATTCTTGGATGATAGTTTCATTATACTAGTTCATTTTTAAAAAATATCTGCGAAATTCTGTTGTTGTATACAATATTTTGTGTCGATTTTCATCGAAAAAAGTCTGATCCGCTGCCGTTTTGCCTTGCTTATTTTCAAAAAAGAAAAAGCTTTCCACCCAAAACTTTGAGCGGAGAGCTTTTTTATTCAGACAGCCGATATTTTTGCTCTAATTCCAACAATCCTTTTTTACGCCAAACCCCGCCGGCATACCCGACCAGGCCGCCGTTTTTCCCCACGACCCGATGGCAGGGAACGATCACCGCCACCGGATTCCGGTTGTTGGCAAGTCCGACCGCCCGGCACGCTTTTGGGTTTCCCATCTGTTCGGCGATTTGCTGGTAGCAGCGGGTCTCCCCATAGGGAATCGTCTGCAGCGCCGCCCAATCCGCCAGCTGAAAAGGCGTTCCGTGCAGGGACAGCGGCAAATCAAAAGTCTGCCTCTTGCCCGAAAAATATTCTGTCAGCTGCAGAATCGCTGTTTTTAAAAGCGGCGTTTGCCGCATCTCCCAATCCGGCGGCACAAGGCGCTCGCCGAAAAAAAGGCTGCATATCCCCTTTCCGTCTTCCGCGACGGTATAAGTCCCGACAGGACTGTCGCACCGCCAAAAACAGACCATATCCGCTTCCTCCTTCCCCTTTTCCTTTTTATGATATCACAAAAGGAAAAGGGAATCGACCCATTTTTTAAGAAACGCCGAAGCAGCCGGGCTTTTCCCTTTTCATGAATGGCGCTTTCTCTTTTTGTCCGTCCGGTTGGCTTTTTGCAAAAGGAGGGTTATAATGGAAAAATCAGCAGAGGGGAGGACTTTGTTTTGTATATCGCCGATCTGCACATCCATTCCAAATACTCCCGGGCCACCAGTCAGGACTGTGACGCCGCCCATCTGGATTTTTGGGCGAGGCGCAAGGGTATCCAGCTTTTGGGCACCGGGGATTTTACCCATCCGGCCTGGCGGGCCGAGCTGGCGGAAAACCTGATTCCCGCCGAAGAGGGTCTCTATCGTCTGCGGGATGGTGCGCGCCTGCCCAATCCGTTCTGTCCGGCAGCGGAGGCTCCGCGGTTTGTCCTGTCCGGAGAAATCAGCTCCATTTACAAAAAGGACGGCCGCACCCGCAAAGTCCACAACCTGATCCTTCTCCCCTCTTTGGAGGACGCCCAGGCACTCGCCCACCGGCTGGAAGCCATCGGCAACATCCATTCCGACGGGCGGCCCATTCTGGGGCTGGACAGCCGGGACCTGCTGGAGATCACGCTGGAGACCTGCCCGCGGGCGGTGTTTATCCCTGCCCACATCTGGACACCCCATTTTTCCATGTTCGGCGCCTTTTCCGGTTTTGATTCGGTGGAGGAATGCTTCGGTGATCTGTCCGGGTATATCCACGCGGTGGAAACCGGCCTCTCCTCCGACCCGCCCATGAACTGGCGGGTCTCCTCCCTGGATCGCTTTACCTTGATTTCCAACTCCGACGCCCACTCTCCTGCCAAGCTGGGGCGGGAAGCCAACCTGCTGGACACTGAACTGTCCTATCCGGCGCTGGCCCGGGCCATTCAGACCGGAGAAGGGTTTGCGGGAACGGTGGAGTTTTTCCCGGAAGAGGGAAAATACCATCTGGACGGGCACCGCTCCTGCGGATGCCGCCTGACGCCCGCCCAAACCACCGCATATGGAGGGCGCTGCCCGGTCTGCGGCAAAAAAATCACCATCGGCGTGCAGCACCGGGTGGAAGAGCTGGCCGACCGTCCTGAGGGGTTCCGCCCCGACGGCGCCAAACCGTTTGAAAGCCTCGCCCCGCTGCCGGAAGTGATCGCCGCCGCAACAGGAACGTCTGCCGCAAGCAAAAAAGCCCAACGGCAGTACGAAGCTCTGCTGGCTGAGCTGGGGCCTGAATTTTACATCCTGCGTCAGGCGCCGCTGGAAGAGATCCGCCGTGCAGCCGGCCCCTGTGTTGCCGAAGGCATCCGCCGGCTGCGGAACGGGCAGGTGCGGCGGGTCCCCGGGTATGACGGAGAATACGGGCAGATCTTACTGTTGAGCGCTTCGGAAATCCAGGCGCTGCAGGGACAGACCTCCCTGTTTGGCGTATCCGGCCCGTCGGAGCCGCCGGCACAGCCGAAAAAGGATGCACCAAAGTCCACTCCCGCGGAACAGCCCCTGAAAGAGCCGGAACCTGTGTCCCGTCCGGAACAGCTGAACCCGGAGCAGCAGGCTGCCGTGTGCGCAGCCCAGCCCGCAGTGGCGGTCATTGCCGGGCCCGGCACGGGAAAGACCAAAACACTGGTTTCCCGTATTGCTTACCTGGTGGAAGAGCAGGGCGTCAAGCCTTCGCAGATCACCGCCGTTACCTTTACCAACCAGGCTGCCGCCGAAATGCGAGGGCGGCTGGAACAGCGGCTGGGTGGGAAGCGGGCGGTACGCGGTATGACCATCGGCACCTTCCATGCCATCTGTCTGGAGCTATTGGGGGACGTTTCGCTCATCAGTGAGCCGGACGCCCTGGAGTTAGCCGCCCAAATCATCCGCAACCGGGAACTGGCCCTGTCTCCCCGCCGCTTTTTGCAGGAGGTCTCCCGCATCAAAAACGGCCAAGGGCAGGATGGGTGCGCACTGGAAGAAAACGCGTTTTTGGAATATCAGGCACTTTTGCAGGAGAAGGGATGCCTGGATTTTGACGATCTGCTTTTGCGTGCGCTGGTTCGCCTGCCCGGCGGCGGACGGCGTTTTTCCCATCTTCTGGTGGACGAATTTCAGGATATCAACGATCTGCAGTATCAACTGGTCCGGCAATGGAACAGGGGCGGTCAGAGCCTGTTTGTCATCGGCGACCCGGACCAGGCTATCTACGGCTTCCGCGGCGCCGGGGCAGACTGCTTTGCCCGGCTGAAAGACGATCTGCCAGGTTTACGGGAGATCCGGCTTGTACAAAACTATCGCAGCTCTCCGCAGATCCTCTCCGCGGCGCTGGCCGCCATCGCGCCCAATCCAGGCCCGGAACGGGTGCTTTTGCCCAATCGACCCGGCGGCGAACCGGTGCGTTTGATCGAGGCGGCAGACGAATTTGCCGAGGGCATTGCCATTGCCCGCCAGATCGCCGCGATGACCGGCGGGCTTGGCATGCTGGAGGCGCATCGGGCCGAACAAAGAAGCATTGTGCGCTCTTTTTCGGACATCGCGGTTCTGTGCCGCACCCAACGGCAGGCGCAGCTTGTGGAAAAATGTCTGCGGCACGACAGCATTCCCTGCATGGTCACCGGCCGGGAGGACTATCTTTCCGACGATGAGGTGCGCGGGACGATGGGGTTTTTTGGCTGGCTGTTGAACAGCCGGGATACGACGGCGCTGAAAAACGCCCTGCGCCTGATCTGGCACTGTCCGGCGGATGTAACAGATCGGGCCCTCCAGGCTGCCCTGCAAGCAGAGGAAGGAGATCTGGCTGCCCTGCGGGCCGAAACGGCGTCAGAGCCGCATCTGACCTTTTTGTGGAACGCGGCGGACGCCTTTCTTCCGCTGATTCGAAAAGAAAAGCCCCGCCGTCTGCTGGAACGCTGGCTGGGTGAAAGAGCTGTTTCACCCGCCATGGAAAAGCTGCAAAACGCCTCCGTTTTCTGGAACGACATGCCGTCCTTTTGCCGCGCTCTGCTGCTGGGGCAGGAAGGGGATATCAGCCGTGCGGCGGGAAAGGCATATACCTCCGGCGCGGTGCGGCTGATGACTCTGCATGCCGCCAAGGGACTGGAATTTCCTGTCGTCTTTTTATGCGGCGTAAGAAAATCGAACATCCCGCTGGAATCAGCCAAGGGGGAATCGGATCCGAAAGAAGAGCGGAGGCTGTTTTTCGTTGGTCTTACCCGCGCGCGGGAAGAACTGATCTTAACAACTTCCGGAGAGCCGTCCGCCTTTTTGTCCGATTTGGACGGCGGTTTGATGCATCGGGAAAAAGCTGTCTCCCGTCCGGTACAGGCGGAACAGCTCAGTCTGTTTTAGCAAGGAGCCGCCGGGCAAAAGAAAAGCCTCTGGGGGAACACCAAGTTCCGTCTTTTAGGCCAAAACATATGATAAAAACCCCAGCCAAGACGGCTGGGGTCTTGTCAAGCGGTGCAAAAAGATGCCGCTTGGGCATAAGAGGAAAAACTGCAAAAAAGAGCCTCAACTACGCATTCGCGTGTCGAGACTCTCGGCTGGTACGCCTGATAGGAATCGAACCTACGCACCCGGCTCCGGAGGCCGGTGCTCTATCCACTGAGCTACAGGCGCATGTGAAATTGTACGGTTTAGTATATCATACTTTTTCTAAAAAGCAAAGTAATTTTTGAAAAATCCCGAAAAACTTTTTTCAAAAAAATCATTGACATTCCCGACGATGGATGATATAATCGCATACGTTGACACAAACCGCCGAACAATATGCGGGTATGGCGGAATTGGCAGACGCGTTAGATTCAGGTTCTAATGGTCGCAAGGCTGTGCAGGTTCAAGTCCTGTTACCCGCACCAAGGTCTCAGTCGTATGACTGGGACCTTTTTCGTTATTCGGATTTTCTGCCCGGAAACCGCGCCCTTTCCAAACCGGGCTGTTTCGCGCGCAGCGCAGGCATGCCGGCCCCTTGGTGATGCGGTAAAAGGAATACCGAAACATCTTTCCTTTTTCAGTCGCTGCGAAATTCGCAGCGATTTTTTGTTTTTTTCTTTTTCTCCGATACGATTCTTCTTAAGCCGTCTTTTCCCAGGCCTTTAAGGAAAGATTCTTCTGCTATTTTTCTTGACAAAAGAGAAAAATCCTTTATAATTAATATTGATAATTGTTATTGATTATTAGCCCATGCGGGGGCTGACATCTACCCGTAAATAACATTAAAGGAGAGTTTATATGAGAAGTATCACAACATTGGATCTGCAGTATGCACACAGATTTTATGGCTTCCAGGGCGAAGCGCAATATTTACACGGGCACACGGGTGTTTTGACCATTGAAGTGGAAGATTCCATTGAACCCGGCGTGAATATGGTTTTCCCTTGCAATGAAATTCAAAAGACCGCCTGGGAAGTTTTGAAAAACTTTGACCACGCATTGATTCTGCGTGAAGACGATCCTCTCCTGCCCGCCGTTTTGAGCGTTTATGAAAAGCAGGGCATCAAAGACGGTACGCCCCAAAACAAAATGAAAGGTCCCGCTTTCCGCACCGACCTGGCTGTTGCGTATCCAGAATGCCGCCTGGTGGTGACCAAGGAAACCATGACCGTGGAGGGCATGATCAAAATTGTTTATGACCTGCTCAAAGATAAACTGAACATCGCCAAAATTACCTTTACCAGCGGTGTAAATGCTGCCAGCGCGGATTTTTCGCCAAAGAACAAAATCGACCGTTGTCCGCTGTGCGGCGTCGCGCTGGACGAAAACGGGGTCTGCCCCAAATGCGGCTACAGAAAATAAAAGGATTGTTTTTTCCTTCCTCTCAAAATTGGGCATCCGTTCGGATGCCCGATTTTTTTTACGTCCGCCAAATGTTTTTCAAAGCGGCCGCAAACAGCCGGCTTTTCAAAAAGCAACCGGGATTTTTCTTTTTTGTCTTCTTTTCCCGCACTGGTAAGCCCCGGATGCTCTTGTCCTTTTTTCGGAACCTTGCTATAATAGAAATATTATCTCCCAGCAAAAGGAGTGCTTGGAATGGAACCGATGAAAAACCAACTTTGGACCGATAAACCCCGTAATTTTTTCGGACTCGCCATCAATTTTACAAGGTACATTATCACATCGGAAAAATTTATCACCCGCAAGGGCTTTTTTAACATCCACGAGGATGAGATCATGCTCTACCGCATCACTGACAAAAAACTATCTTTGCCGCTTACCCAGCGAATTTTCAAATGCGGCACCATTACGATGCATGCCAAGGACAGCGACACGCCGACCAAGGTGCTCAAGTCGATCCGGAATCCCCGGGCGGTCCTGGAGCTTTTGGATGACGCCATCCAAAAGTCCCGGCAGGCCAATTATGTGCAGGGCCGCGACATGGTCGGCGCCTTGAATTACGATCCCTGCGGCGACGAGGACGAATGTAAATTCGAATAAGGTTATCTTGTTTCGCGAAAGGAGCGACTTGGTTGAGGAAAAGTTCCCAGGCGGACTTCGGCACCGGAAGCATCGGGAAACTATTGTTTTCCATGGCTGTTCCGGCTATCACCGCCCAGATCATCAATCTTTTGTACAACATCGTCGACCGCATGTACATCGGCCATATCCCTGTTATCGGCGCCTCCGCCCTGACCGGTGTGGGCGTAAGTTTTCCGATCATTACCCTGATTGCTGCGTTCAGCGCCCTGCTCGGCATGGGAGGTGCGGCACGGGCCGCTATTTTCATGGGGCGCCAGGACAATGACATGGCGGAAGAAATCCTCGGAAACTGCTGTGCGGCGCTGATTTGCATTTCGGTAGTTCTCACCGCTGTCATTCTGCTTTTCTGCGAGCCGCTTTTGATGGCTTTCGGTGCCAGCTCCGGCACCATTGGGTATGCCGCCGGTTATCTTCGCATCTACGCGTCCGGCACCATTTTTGTACAAATCGTCATGGGGCTTAACATGTTCATTACCTCCCAGGGATTTGCACAGGTGGGAATGAAAACCACCATCATCGGCGCTGTGTGCAATATCGTTTTGGATCCCATCTTTATTTTTCTCTTTGACATGGGCGTACGGGGCGCAGCTTTGGCGACCATCCTTTCTCAAGCGGTTTCCGCTATTTGGGTACTGGTGTTTTTGACCGGTAAAAAAACCGTCCTTCGCATCCGTCTGTCCCGGATTCACCTGCGCCCAAAGGTGATCGGTCCGGTGATGGCGCTGGGCGTTTCCCCTTTCATCATGCAGGCGACCGAAAGCCTGCTTTCTATCTGCTTTAACACCCAGCTGCAGCGGTTCGGCGGGGACCTGGCTGTGGGCGCCATGGCCATTTTGACCAGCGTAATGCAATTCGGCATGCTGCCGCTTGTGGGCCTGACCCAAGGCGCACAGCCGATTATCAGCTACAACTTCGGTGCGCGCAACGCCGACCGGGTAAAAAAGGCTTTTCAGCTTTTGTTGATGTGCAGTATGATCTTTACCGCCGTTCTTTGGACAGGATGCATGCTGGTTCCCAAGATTTTTGTGCTGATTTTCAGTTCCAATCCGGAGCTGATTGAAATTTCCGTCTGGGCCATGCGCATCTATATGGGCACTTTCCTGTTGTTCGGTGCGCAGATGGCCTGCCAGCAAACCTTTATCGCTCTGGGACAAGCTGCTGTTTCCCTATTTTTGGCGCTGCTGCGCAAAGTGATCCTGCTGATCCCGCTCATCTTTCTTCTGCCGCTGTTTTTTGAGGACAAGGTATTCGCCGTCTTTTTGGCAGAGCCGGTCGCCGATTTTCTGGCGGTTACTGTCACGGTTTTGCTGTTTTCGCTCCGGTTTCGGAAAATACTGGCGGATCTGCGAAAAGGCCCTCCCACCGAAAAAGCGGCAAAAAACGCTTGAGTCCGGCTTCCGCGCCGGCGCTTTCGAATGATGAAACAGAACTGTTTGATGCGGACGGACCCAACGTCTGATGGTTTATCGCAGACAGCGCGGCGAGCTGCCTGCGCATCCTTTATGGAGATTGGAGATTGTTATGAACATTTTGATTGTTGGCTGTGGCAAAGTCGGTTCCATGCTGGCGTCAGAACTGAGCCGAATGGGGCACGACGTCGCTGTGCTGGATCGGGAAGAATCCCATTTCGCGCTGCTGGATTCAGATTTTTCAGGATACACCATCAGCGGCGTTCCCATTGATCAGGACGTACTCAAGCGCGCCGGAATCGAAGGGTGCGACGCCATTTTGGCGATGACGGAGGACGACAACGTCAACATTATGATCTGCCAGATGGCCAAGGAAATTTTTCAAACGAAAACCGTACTGGCCCGTATTTTCGACCCAAAACGGGAAAAGATCTTCTCCACTTTCAACATCCGAACGATCAGCCCGACCAGCCTTACGGTTGACATGGTACTTGCCGCCCTGTCGGGAAGCTATGAAACAAGGCATACCCTGATTGGCAATACGACGCTTTCCTATTATACCGTCCACCCGCAAAAAGAATGGATTGGGCGTTATCTGAAAGACCTTCGTCTGCCGGACACTCATTTGTTGGGCACTCTGCGTGAAACCGGCGAATTTTCCCTGATACAAAACGATCAGGCAATCCTTCGGCCCGGAGACCTGCTGGTCGCCGCACGGGTCATTAACTAAACTGGAAAAATGAGGTTACTGCTATGAAAGTGATTGTAGTCGGCGGTGGAAAAATCGGATTTTACCTGACGCAGACGCTGTTGGAGCACGGGCACGAGCCGGTGCTCATCGAAAAAGATCCCGATGTCTGCCTGAAGGTCGCCAACAGCCTTGATCTTCCGGTGATCCTGGGAGACGGAACCGTGCTGGACACGCTGGAAAACGCCGGTATCCGCCATTGCGACGCCTTGATCGGCGTTACCGGACAGGACGAAAACAACCTGGTCGCCTGTCAGTTGGCCAAGCGCCATTTTGGCGTGGGGCGCACGGTGGCAAGGGTCAACAACCCCAAAAATCTGTCGGTTATGAAACAGTTGGGGGTGGATATCCCCATCAGCAGCACCAACAGCATCGCCCGTCTGCTGGAACATGAAGTGGATTCGGCGGTGATCAAGGAGCTGATGAGCTTAAACCGGGGAGAAGCTTCCCTAAGTGAGCTGGAGCTTCCCAAAAACTATAAATTTCACGGCAAAACGTTAAGTCAGATGCAGCTGCCGGTGGAGTCGATCATCGTTTCCATCTTCCGGGACGGGCAACTGATCATCCCCCGCGGCAACACGCAGCTTTTAAGCGGGGACAAGATGGTGGTCATGTGCAAAAGCCAGGCGATGCATGAGCTGTGCCGTTTGCTGGAACTGCAATAAGGGGGTACCATGGAAAATTCCTTTTCCTGGGAGGAACTCTCCCCTTCCCTTTTTATCTGCGTCAGCGGCGTGCATAAATTCGGGACCGACGCGTTTTTGCTCTCCGACTTCGCGGCCCCCCGGCGAAAAGATCTGTGCTGCGATTTAGGGACCGGCTGCGGCATCATCCCCCTTTTATGGTTTCGGGATGATCCGCCCCGTCTGTGTTATGGCGTGGACGTGCAAAAGCAGGCTATCGTACAGTTGGAGCAGTCTGTCCAAAAAAACGGGCTGGAAGGACGCCTGATCCCTCTTCTTGCCGATTTAAAGGAACTTTCCGCTCTTCCCTGCGGGCAGCTGGATCTTGTGACCTGCAATCCGCCGTACAAAGCGCGGGGAAGCGGGATTTTAAGCGAAACCGACGCAGAACAAATTGCCCGGCACGAGGTATTGTGCACGATTGAAGACGTCTGTGAAGCGGCGGCACGACTGCTGCGCTTTGGCGGGCGGCTATGCCTTTGCCAGCGCCCCGAGCGGCTGTGTGACACGCTGTATGCGATGCGCCGCGCCGGCTTGGAACCCAAGCGGGTGCGCTTTGTCCAGCAGCAGCCGCATACTGCCCCCTGGCTGTTTTTGGTTGAGGGGAAGAAAGGCTCTAAACCTTATATGACGGTTGAACCTCCCCTTGTAATAGAAGCAGAAGGGGGTTTTTCGCCGGAAGTTTTACGCATCTATCATAAAAAAGAGAATCTGTGAAGCAGGAGGGCTCCTTTATGGCCGGAACTTTATATGTCGTCGGCACGCCGATCGGGAACCTGTCGGATTTTTCCCCGCGGGCAGTCCAAACGCTGCAGGAGGTCGATTTTATCGCAGCGGAGGATACTCGGGTCACCCAAAAGCTGCTGAACCATTTCCAGATTAAAAAGCCGATGACCAGCTATTATCAGCATAATCTTCGGGAACGGGGCGAGGAGATCCTGGCTCGGATCGAGTCGGGGGAAAACTGCGCCATCGTTACCGACGCGGGTATGCCCTGCATCTCCGACCCGGGGGAGGATCTGGTCGGGCTGTGCGCGGCCAGAGGGATTCCCACCGTTGTCATCCCGGGCCCGTCTGCCGCCATCTCCGCCCTGGCAGTTTCGGGACTTCCCACCTCCCGCTTTTGCTTTGAGGGGTTTTTGAGCACCAATCACAAAAACCGCATGGAGCATCTGCGCCAGATCGCCGGCGACCGGCATACCCTGATTTTTTACGAGGCGCCGCACAAATTAATCTACACCCTTCAGGATATGCTGGAGGTATTGGGGGACCGGCGTATCGCCCTGTGCCGGGAGCTGACCAAACTGCATGAGCAGATCATCCGCACCACCTTTTCCGGCGCATTGGAGCTGTACCGGGAAAAATCGCCCCGGGGAGAATATGTGCTGATTATCGAAGGGGCGCCGGAGCCGGAAAAAACCGCGCTGACCCTGGAAGAGGCGGCGGCGCAGGTCAAAGCGCTGCGGGAAGCCGGCCTTTCGGTTTCTGACGCCGCAAAGCAGGTGGCGAAAGAAACGGGATACAAAAAAGGAGAACTGTACCACCTGGCACTGGATGAAGCCGGTACGCCATCCTGAGAAAAAAGCCCTTTATGTGGTCCGCCCTTTTTCCATGGCTTTTGCGCCGGAAACACCATTTGCGAAAGCATCTTCTTTTCCGTTCTTTTTCTGCATATCTTTTAGCAGAAAGGGGGCGGATTTTTTGCGCCTGCTGCTCTTTTTTTCTGTTTTGGCGCTGATTTTTGTCAATGGCTGGACAGACGCGCCCAACGCCATTGCCGGTGTTGTAGCCACTGGCAGCATGCCTTACCGGGCCGCCGCCTGGATGGCCGGCGCGTGCAATTTAGCTGGGGCGCTGCTTTTTTGTCTGCTGGGCGGGCAGGTGGCCAGAACCGTCCTGAATCTGGCCAATTTTTCTCAATCGGGAAAAAGCGGTCTTTGTGCGTTGGCCGGATGTTTTTTATCGGTGGTCCTGTTTGCTGCCGCCGCCTGGTTCTGGGGCATTCCCACCAGCGAAAGCCACGGGCTGATGGCGGGAATGCTGGGCAGCAGTCTGGCGCTGAATGGGGAAAGCGCTGTCCGATGGCAGGATTGGCAGCTGGTACTGGCCGGGCTTTTTCTTTCGATTGGGCTGGGATTTTTGCTGGGATGGGGCGGATACCGCCTTGCAGGACCGGCTCTGCGGCGGCTGGGGGAAAAACGCCTGTCCGGATGGCAGAAAATCGGCGCCGCCGCCTGCGCGGTAATGCACGGTGGACAGGACGGACAAAAATTCGCCGTCATGCTGGGGCTGGTCTGGTCGATAACGGCAAAGGTTCCTCCCGCCGCCGGCAGGCCGGATCCGATCGCCGCCGCGCTGTGTGCCGCTGCTATGGGGCTTGGAACGTTATGCGGCGGACGCCGGATTATCCAGAAAACGGCTGTCGAGATGGTACAGATCGACAAGTCCCAGGGGGCCGCGGCGGATCTTGCCTCTGCTGGCGCCTTACTCGTTTTATCCTTCATGGGGCTGCCGGTGAGTACCACCCACACCAAAACCGCCGCGCTGGCCGGGTGCTCCGCCGCCCGCTCCTCCAAATCGCTTCGTCTCCCGATTGCCGGGCAGATGCTGGCTGCGTGGCTGCTGACATTTCCGCTGTGCGGCCTGCTCGCCTGGCTGCTGACCCGTCTTTTCCTGGCGCTCGCCTGACAGGAATTCCGTCGGCACGGCGGGAAGTATCAGCGTTATGGAGCGAACGAGACCGGCATTCATGGACGGGAGCGCAGCCTCCTGTCCGGAAAACAGGCTGCTCCTTTCCATCTCAAAGAGAAGATGCGGCTGCAATCGCAAAGGCCTTGTCCCATACAACGCTAAAAAAAGAGGCGAACACCGCCTCTTTTTTGTTTTAGGATTGTTTTGGACGCGGCGCGCCGCTGTCAAACAGTCCGGCCTCCATAACGGGGTCGTCATGCCAGGCTCTTCTGTCCGCCGAAAGTTCCGGATGCTCTTTCAAAAGATCCCGCATCTGCTGTCTGAGCTGACGCATCTGTCTGCCTGCATCTGCTGTCCGGCCGGACGGCAATTCCGCTTTTTCCTCGGAAATGGCGGCGGTCGGCAGGTCATTTTCAGATAAAACAGGCGGTTGGGCCTGCGGTGAAGCCAAACGACTCCGCAGATCATTGTACACCTGTACGATACGGTTCCAGGTCTGCTGGCCGATAATTCCATCAGCGGTCAGGCCAAACTGACGTTGGAAGGCCATCAC
>JBJEQT010000088.1:0-13353 GCA_051881895.1 Oscillospiraceae bacterium | reverse complement strand
AATGGTTCCTCCTTCGTGGGATTATCGATGTTTCCTTTTTATTCCAGGCCGCAGCAATGACCGTATGGGTACCGGTTGGGGTGATGCGTACGGTGAAACCGGTCATTTTATCCGTTGTTCTGGCAATCCGCCGTTTGATCTGCCTTGGCACTTCCGATAGAAAAGGGGTTCTCCTCGTTTCAAATGGAATCCGGAAGAGAAGCTCCTCCAGTTCAGAGCATGCCGGTCTGTGTTTTGCGGCAAACAGAATTTGCAACGCTTTTTACTTTCTCTTTCTTTCCTGCGAAAACCGCTTAATGTGCGCTTCGATCTTCTGCATAATCTCTGTTTCTCTGTTTGGCTCACGGTCACAAAAATGAATCAGAACGGTGATGGGGGCAGTGTACTGAAAAGCAAGCAACCCGGGCTCTTCCGCTTGTAAAAGGCCTTTTTCCATCATTCCGGCAAAGATTTTGGCATAGCGCGATTCCATATCCGTAATGAAATGCTTTGTAGCAAGGTAGGCCATTCGATCACTGCGATATTGTTCCACCGTGAGCAGTTTTCGAACACGCTTGATCGTTTCGTCGTGCAGGGTAAAATCAATCTGCCGAAGGGAAAGTTTTCGAAATTCATCCCAGTCGTTTGGAATCGGGATACCGGAAACCGAATCGATATGTTCGGTATAGTACCGCTCCACATAATCTATCATCGCGTTCCAAAGTGCCTCCTTGCTCTCAAAATGTTTGTACAACGCTGGCTTTGTGATGCCGAGGGAATCGGAAATATCCCGGAGCAAAGCGCCTTCATATCCTTTTTGGGAAAAAACAGTTAAGGCGGCGTTTAATATTTCATCCTTATTTGTTTTCATCTGTCTACCCCGCAGCCAAAAGTTACTCATAAGTCACTTTTATTATAGTTACTCCGAAGTAACATGTCAAGCAAAAGAAAAGGCATGTACCGTTTCCTCCTTAGGGGCGGCAAAGAGGCGCTTTATCAAAATGCTTTCGAAAGGCTTTTTTCTTTCACAATATCACAAAAACGGCGCAGCCCTTGTAGAGCTGCGCCGTTTTGGCATAAATGTTTTACGGATTCGCCTATTCGCCGTGTCCTGTTCTGATTGCGCCTATTCCCCTTTTCGGGCCATCACGAAGGCGCTGGCCAGCATGGCGATAACAAAAGAAACGGTTCCCGCCGCGGCCATGGTCAGGGCCACAATTCCTCTCCAGCGGCTATTCTTTCCGCCAGCGGGCTGTACCAGATGGTGAAGCATAAAAGTTCCTCCTTCGGAAACTGAAAAATAACAGGAAAGCCCTGGCTTCCCAGGGCTTTCCAAAGGACAGGCGTCAGCCGCTTAGTCCAGATTCTTTTTCAGGGTCTCCAGTTCAGCTTTCAGCTCTTTGGGGAGCTTGTCGCCAAATTTCTGGTAGAATTCCTCGATGCCGGCAGCGTCCTCTTTCCAGAGCTCTTTGTCCACATCCAGCAAGCCTTTGAGGGTTTCGATATCGATATCCAAGCCTTCCAGGTTGATGTCTTCGGGTTTGGGCTCATAGCCAATGGGAGTCTCTACCGCGTCGGCTTTGCCTTCGCAGCGGTCCAGAATCCACATCAGAACGCGCATGTTATCGCCAAAGCCCGGCCAGATGAAGTGTCCTTCGTCGTCAGTCCGGAACCAGTTGACGTTGAAGATTTTCGGCGCTTTGTCGCCCAGTTTTTTGCCCATGTCGAGCCAATGCTGGAAGTAATCGCCCATATGGTAGCCGCAGAAGGGCAGCATCGCCATCGGGTCGCGGCGGACAACGCCGACAGCACCGGCAGCGGCAGCAGTCGTCTCAGAAGCCATGATGGAGCCTACGAACACGCCATGCTCCCAATCTCTTGCCTGGTAAACCAGCGGAGCGGTTTTCGCACGGCGGCCGCCAAAGATGATCGCGGAGATCGGCACGCCCTGCGGATCGTTGAATTTATCGCTGATGCAGGGGCAATTGATCGCCGGAGCGGTAAACCGGGAGTTGGGATGCGCGCCCTTCTCGGTGGAAGTGGTGCCGTCCCACGGCTGGCCTTTCCAGTCAATGGCGTTTTTCGGCGGGTTTTTATCCAGACCTTCCCACCAAACCGTGTTGTCATCCATATTGTGGCACACGTTGGTAAAGATGGTGTTCTTGCGGGTGGAAGCCAGCGCATTGGGGTTGGATTTCGCATTGGTGCCGGGCGCTACGCCGAAGAAGCCGTTCTCCGGGTTGATCGCCCAAAGTCTTCCGTCGGGACCAATCCGCATCCAGGCGATATCATCGCCAACCGTCCATACCTTATAGCCTTTTTCCTTATAAATCTCCGGCGGGATCAGCATAGCCAGGTTGGTTTTGCCGCAGGCAGACGGGAACGCGGCAGTGACGTATTTCACTTCGCCCTGCGGATTCTCGATGCCTAAAATCAGCATATGCTCGGCCATCCAGCCCTCGTTCTTGCCCTGGTAAGAAGCAATTCGCAGCGCAAAGCACTTTTTGCCCAGCAGCACGTTGCCGCCGTAAGCGGAGTTAATGGACCAAATGGTGTTGTCCTCCGGGAAGTGGACAATATATCTTTCATTCTCGTCGATATTGGCTTTGGAATGGAGACCTCTTACAAAGTCATTGGACTCGTCGCCCAGGTTCTCAAAAGCCTGCGCGCCCATTCTGGTCATGATGTCCATGTTCAACACAACATAAATCGAGTCGGTCAGCTCAACGCCGACTTTGGAGAAGGGAGAGCCGATCGGACCCATGGAGTAAGGAATGACGTACATGGTACGGCCTTTCATTACGCCGTTAAAGAGTTTTCCCAGTTTCTCATACATTACCTTGGGATCTTCCCAGTTGTTGGTGGGGCCTGCATCCTCTTTTTTCCGGGAGCAGATAAAGGTTCTGTTCTCCACGCGGGCAACGTCGCTGGGACGGGTTCTGTGCAGCAGACAGCCGGGAAGCTTTTCCTGGTTGAGTTCCTCCATTTCGCCGGTGGCGATTGCTTCGGCTCTCAGGGCTTTGAGCTGCTCCTCGCTGCCATCGATCCAGACAACCTGGTCCGGGGTAGTCAGCGCGACCATCTCATCCAGCCATTTTAATACATTCGGATTCTTCGTCAGTGCCATACTTTTTGCTCTCCTTTCAAAACCGATGTTTCCATCGGTTTTCGTTTCATTCATTTGGGTTTTTTGTTTGCAAAACCCAAATTTTCCACGCATATCATTATATCGAACTTTGCAACGCTTTTCAAGAGGAAGAATGTTAAATTCATAGCAATTTCATAAATGACCCCTGCCGGAAAAAGAGGAAAACGTTTTTTTCACCGGCGCCGCACGCCGGCAAAAAAGGCGAAGGGAACCCCTTCGCCTTTACTGCGGATCGTCCATGGAAAAAATTTTCGCCTCCAGGCTTTGCACCGGTGCCAGCTGATGGCTGACCAGAACCGTCAGGGTCCGATCGGGCAGGCTGCGGATCATTTGGCATATCCGCTGTGCCGCTGCCGCATCCAGGCCGTTGAACGGCTCATCCAAAAACAGGATACCATCCGGCGCATCCCCTAAAAAGCCAATGCCTCGCAAAAAAGCGATCCTGCGGCGCTGCCCCCCGGACAGCTGCTCCGGGCGCTTTTGCCCGTCTGCCGGTTCCAGCCCGGCCTGCGCCAGCAGGTCACGAACCTCGCATCTTGTGCCGTGCGGCTGTGCCAGGCGGATATTTTGCTCCGCCGTGACCCAGGGCAGCAGCTGGTCCTCCTGGAATACAAAAGCGATTTTCCGGCCGTCCAGGCCGGTAACGCTGCCGCCGTCCGCCGGTTCCAATCCGGCCAAGATCCGCAGCAGGGTCGTTTTGCCCCGGCCGGAAGCGCCGGTCAGGCAGACGATCCCGCTGTCCGGCAGGGTCAGAGAAAAATGATCCAGCACCGGCTTTCCGTCATAGGATTTTTGCAGATTTTCGATTCGGATCATCGCTGTGCCTCCTTCTCCGCCGCCAGCCGGCTGGTAAGGGCCCGCAGTATCCATGCCGCCAGTTTTTCAAACAGCAGACTCAGCAGGATGATCACTGCCGTCCAGCAAAACAGGTCCGGCATTTCCAGATAGATCTTGGCGTTGTAAAGGGCTTTTCCGATGGAGTTTTTGGGCAGTCCCAGCACTTCGGCGGCGATGCCCGCCTTCCATCCGATGCCGATACCGGTGCCGCAGGCTGCGGCAAAATAGGGCATCAGACTGGGCAAATACAGATACCGCAGCTTTTTGCCAAAGGAGAACCGATAGGCTTTTGCCATCTCCAGCAGATTTTTATCTACCGCGGCGATACCCTCATATAAGTTGGCCCAAACCATCGGGAGAACCATCAAAAAGGCCGCAAACGCGCCCAGCGCATAGGATTTGATCCAGACAAGGGCCAGAATGATAAAGGAGGCTACCGGCGTGGCCTTGATCACCTGCAGGGCCGGGCGGAAAAAGGCGTACAGGAACGAAAAACGGCTCATCAGCGCCGCCAGCAGCGTGCCAATGGCAAGCGCCAGCAAGACGCCCGCCATGATCCGCCCGCATGAGGAAAAGACAGCCTGCCAAAAAACAGGCTGTCTTACCAATTGAACCAACCGGCGCAGCATGGTCATCGGGGACACCAGCAAAAGCTCCTGCCCCACCGCCATCGCCGCGGCCTGCCACAGCAAAAGCCACAGCAGCGCTACCGTGATGCCCCGTGTTATTTTTTTCCCGATTCTATTTTTGATAATAGAGTCCTTCATCCGGCAGTTTTCCTCCAACAGACTGGGGGTTCGCGTTATACAATACGGTCAAAAAGCCCTCAGCGGCTTTTTTCATCTCTTCGCCCTCCCAGAATACGATGTTGCACTCTGGAATGGCTTTCACCGCTACCGCTTCCGCGATAACATCGAACTTGCCGGACAGGGCAGCCGCCTCTTCCACATTACCGTTGACAAATTCCACCGACGCAGCGTACTCTTCCAGGAAGCGGTCCACCGCCTCTTTGTTCTCTTCTACAAATTCGGTGCGGGCCACCACGCAGCCCATC
This sequence comes from Oscillospiraceae bacterium, assembly GCA_051881895.1. Classification (GTDB taxonomy): domain Bacteria; phylum Bacillota; class Clostridia; order Oscillospirales; family Ruminococcaceae; genus UBA3818. Next base: position 8,335 of record JBJEQT010000088.1, on the reverse strand, counting down.
GTCAGCTGGCTGCCGTCGGTTACGCATTGATTCCATTCCTCGGTCATATCCAGCGCGACCTTGATCTGATCGTCTTTGGACAGGGCCTGCGTTACAAACGGCTGAGGGAGCAGCGCTACGGTAGCTTCTCCGCTGATCATCAAAGGCAGGATTTCCGAATGCTCGGCTTTATACACGATGTTCACATCGGTTTGCGGATCCAGGCCATTCTGCGTCAGGATATATTCCAGCGCGTATTGAGGGGTGGAGCCTTCGCCGGTGGCATAAATGGTTTTGCCTTTTAAGTCGGCGATGGAGGCAACCTCTTCGTTTTTGGTCACCATATACAGTACGCCCAGCGTGTTGAGCGCCAGCAGCTTAACGCCGCCTTCGGTCTTATTGTACAAAACAGAGGCCAGATTGGTGGGAACGGCAGCGATATCCACCTCGCCGTTTATCAGCTTGCTGGTAATTTCATCCGGCGCGCCGACCAACGTAAAATTGTAATTGTTGTTGGCCTGACCCGCCTCATTGTTCTCCATGATCTGGAGCATACCCAGCGCGGTGGGACCTTTCAGTCCGATGATGTTGATATCTGCTTTCTCCACTTCCTCTTCGGAGGATTCTTCCGGCAAAGAGGATTCCGGCTGGCTGTCGGCCTGGGAGGATTCCTCACTGGTCACAGCCGAGGAGACAGTGCTGCTGCATCCGGCCAAAGGAAGGGCCAGCATCAGCACCGCCAGGAATAAGGACAATGCTTTCGTCATTCTTTTCATGATTTTCTTCTCCTTTTGTTTTACCATATCTAAAAAGGGGACCCCCTTTTTTTACTGTTGCTCCGGTTCCCGCCAATCCAGCAGGCCCCGTGCGTTCAAAATGCAAAGCTGCGCGCCATCCCGGCGGATATAACCCAACTGGCAGAACCGGTCCAGCGCACGATAGACTGTGGCGCGGCTGACGCCCAACTCCCGGGAAAGACGAGTGGGCGAGCAGGTAATGGAAAAAGGTCCTGTCCTCCCAACACACTGGTCATGCAGGTACAGTGCCATCTTTTCCTCCGCCGAGCCTTTGGTGAAGCTGTCGATCTTTCGGTTTAAAAAAGCAATGCGCTCAGACAGGAAAGAAATATAATTTCGGGCCGCATCGAAATCTTCCCGGAAAATGGCATCCAGCTCTTCATCGGTCAAAAACAACACACGGCATCTGGTTTTGGCCGTTACCTGCGTAACGTATTCCTGCGCCTGCCGAAACACCGCCGCGGCGCCGAACATCATGGGCGGCTGAAATCGGTTGAGCACTACGATCCGCCCCTCGGCAGCCGTTTCCGCCTGGGCTTTCCCCTGCAGGAAAATGCCTACCGCCCGTTTAAAACTGTGGGGAGAAAAAATCGTTTGCCCCGCGTTAAAAACCGCAATTTCCCCCCGGCCGGACAAGGCGCGAGCCAGCCGTTCCGCGCTAAAGCCGCTGAATAAAAAGCACTGCAGCAGCACCTCTTCATATTTGGGCAGCACTACTTCTTTTTTCACAAGCAACCTCTTTTTGTCTCAAATGATACAATTTTCGTTTCTATTTTACTGTATATCCCTCTGTTTGTCAAGGAAAAAACGATCTTTCTTCTTTTATCCCGCAAATTTTTTCCGGGAAATTGGCAGACGCCCGGTTTTGTATTATACTGTAAGAGAGAGGGCGAATGGGCCGGCACATAGGTCCGCTCCTCATTTTCCGCCATATGACACTCTATCTGTTTTTCAGGATATCATCAGGAGGCAATCCATGAAACTTTCTTTTTTCGGCGCGGACAAAACCGTTACCGGCAGCTGCCATTGCCTGGAGGTGGGCGGCAAGCGCATCCTTATCGACTGCGGACTGCAGCAGGGCGCGGGGGATAAAGACAACAGCGTTCTGCCCTTTGCGCCAGGTTCCATCGATTATGTTTTGGTAACACACGCTCACATCGACCACTCCGGCCGTCTTCCTCTTCTGGTCAGGCAAGGATATTCCGGACCGATCATCACAACCCGGCTGACAGCGCAGCTGCTGTCCGTCATGTTGCGGGACAGCGCCCACATCCAGGAAAGCGACGCCGCCTGGGAAAACCAGAAAGGCCGCCGGGCCGGGCGGGAGCCGGTAGAACCGCTGTACACACTGCCGGACGCCGAAAGTGCCCTGGCGCTGTTAAAGACATATGATTACGGCCAGCCTTTTGAGGTCTGCCCCGGCGTAAGCGCCGAATTTTTCGACGCGGGGCATCTTTTGGGCTCCGCCATGATCCGGCTTACGCTGCGGGAAGCGGGTGTGGAAAAAACCATCGTCTTCTCCGGCGATATCGGGAATGTTGCCCATCCGATTATCCGTGACCCTACCTATTTGAAATCCGCCGATTATGTGGTGATGGAAACCACCTACGGCGACCGGGATCATGAGCCGGAGCATGCGTATACCGAGGAACTGGCCAAAATAATCGACGCCACCCTGAGCCAGGGCGGAAATGTTGTGATCCCCGCCTTTGCGGTGGGACGCACCCAGGAGCTTCTATACTACATCCGGGAAATAAAAGAGAAAAAAATGGTGCAATCGGTGCCGGATTTTCCTGTTTATGTCGACAGCCCTCTGGCGCGGGAGGCCACCCATATTTTCAGCGGCGATCTGAGCGGGTACACCGACGACGAAACCACCGCGCTGGCGCAGCAGGGCATTAATATTCTGGCGTTCGACGGTCTGCGTCTGACCCAGACCACAGAGGAGTCCAAACTGCTGAACCAGGACCCAGTCCCCAAGGTGATCCTCTCGGCCAGCGGCATGTGCGACGCGGGCCGCATCCGCCACCATCTGAAGCACAACCTCTGGCGCCCGGAATCCACCGTTGTATTTGTCGGCTTTCAGGCGGTGGGAAGCCTGGGCCGCATTCTGACCGACGGAGCCGACCGGGTCAAGCTGTTCGGGGAAGAAATCGCCGTCCGGGCAAAAATCGTCTCGCTGCACGGCCTATCCTCCCACGCAGACCGCACCGCGCTTCTGCGCTGGATCAACACCTATTCCCCCAGACCTCAGCACGTATTTTTGGTCCATGGCGAGGAATCGGTCGCAACGGCATTTGGCGAAACGCTTCGGCAGGCGGGATTTTCCGCCCATGCGCCGGATTACACCGAAGTATACGACCTGGCGGCCAACGCGCTGGTACAGGCGGGCGTTCCGTGGGTCGAAAAGAAAAAAGCGTCCTCCGGCAAAGAATCTTCCGTTTACCAGCGGCTGTGGGCCATGGGGCAGCAGCTTTTGGAAGTTATCAAACGCAACCGGGGCGGCGCCAACAAGGATTTGGCCAAATTTGCCGATCAAATCAAATCGCTTATCGACAAATGGGACCGATGAGGTCAAAGGATTTTCCCTCTTTTTTAAAAACGGCGGCAAGCAAAGGCCTGCCGCCGTTTTTTTGCGCCGCAAAAGGGGACGCGTGCGCCCAGTACAAACTCTTACGTCCGTTTGCGCACCACAAGGCAATAATTGACATGGTCGAACGCGGTCATGGTGTGGTCCGGATTCGCCCGGTTGTAATCCGAAAAATACTGCCTGGTCATTTCCTCCGGCGTAAGATGCTCGTAAATCAAAAAGCCGCAGTCGCCAAGCAGCCGTTCCATTTTTTCATAGGAATACCCTGCCGTCATGGTTTCATTGGCGCCGCCGGCCAGCGCCGCCTGCTTTTGGGAGCGGTTGGACGCCTGCGCCGTATGGCTGGTTTCGTCGGGATAGTCGAACACAACAGAGCTTCCCTCGGGCAGAAGGTCTCTAAGCGCCAGAAGCAGGCCTTTCCACGCATGTTCGGAAAGGTAATAGGAAACGCCCAGCACGCTGCAGAAGCTGGTTTGATCCGCGCGAAAATCCGCATGCGCTTTCAGCGGCGTCTGCCAGCCATCCTGTGCGAAGTCGGCGGTGAGAAAGCGGACATTGTCAGGGACCGGGATTTCGGACGCCGCCAGCCGGTCTCTTTTGTCTTTTGCCGCGGCAGGATGATCGATCTCGAAAATCCGCAGCGATTTTGCCCACTGCGGCTGCCGGTACGCAAAGGTGTCATATCCCGCTCCCAAAATCAGATACTGCCGCGCGCCGAGAAAGACGGCGCGTTCCAGCGACTTTTCGGCGAAAGCAGCCCTTCCTAAGGGGCTGGGGGACAGCTGGAAATCCACAATCCACCGAAGAGCCTCTTCCTTCGTCCCGGTAAACGAGGGGTTAAAAAACGAGATCCCCTCTTCCATGCTTTTTGCAATCCCGGCGTATTGCTCTTCGCCCAGCAGCTGTTTTGCCAAGCTGTCGTTAAAAACCGTGACCGTATTGTTTTGAGAATGATACGCTCTTGCAAATGCGCTGACCAGCGCCGTCATGCTTTTTTGCTCCATGAAAACACCTCCTATTTATTCCTTACCTCTTTTGGAAGAAAAGTACAAGACTTGAAAAATTGCCCATTTTGTGGTATAGTAAGGGCAGAAAAAGAAAAAAATTTATCCTTTTCAGATTTTTTGAGGCTGTTTTCTTCATTTTTCTTGGAATTTTCAGTAAAAAAGAAGCGCCCCTTTCGGACTTGTGCCGGATGGGACGCTTTTTTGTATCCCGCGCATGCCGCGCGTTATTTTTGTGGAAAAGGCGCTTTACATCCACGCGGGAAATCCATCCGCGCGGGAAAGCGATTCCAGTTCCCGTGCCACCCGGGCCACCGGAAAACCAACGACGTTGAAGTAGTCTCCGCGGATCCCTTTTACAAACAGGCTTCCCTTTCCCTGGATGCCGTACGCGCCGGCTTTATCAAAAGGTTCCCCGGTTTGCAGGTACCGCTGGATCTGCTCCTCGGCCAGCGGGTAAAAATCCACTTCGGTGCACTGGACGAAAGAGGACAGCTCTTTTTTGTCCCGGCAGAATGCCACGCCAGTATAGACCCGGTGAGTACGGCCAGATAACATCCGCAGCATATCCGCCGCGTGCGCTTCATCCCGGGGTTTGCCCAGCACCACGCCGTCCAACGACACAATGGTATCCGCGCCGATGACCAAATCCGACGCGCTGCGGCTTGATACATCCAGCGCCTTTTGCAGCGCCAGCTGTCTGGGCAGCTCCTCTGCCGTCCAGGCCGGATCCCGCCGCTCCTCTATCCAGGAAACTTCGACTGAAAAATCCCCGGTGATCTGTCCCAGAAGTTCCTTTCGGCGGGGGGACTGGGAAGCCAGGATCAATCTCATGCAACCGCCCCCTTACAGCCGCGAAGCTACGCCTTTATAGGCCAAAATGGCAATGAGCACGCAGATGATCTGGGCGATATTGACCCCCAGTTCAAAGCCGAACGCCAGCTGGATCACCGCAAGATCCAAAATCATCGGATTGTCGACGGCGATTCCCACCGTCTGCCCGTAAGACAACCAGCTAAGCCACGGGATACCCCGGGTAGCGGCTGCCAGCAAAGAGCCAAACATCACGCCGGCCAAGAGCAAAAATAAAAGAATCAGATTTTTCTTCATCCGCAAAGCGTTTCCCTCCTATCGGCTGCCGGTGGAGCCAAACCCGCCGGTGCCCCGGTCGGTATCGTCCAGCGAGCGAACCTCCTGCGCCTCCCACGCCGGGGTGGCCAGCACCACCAGCTGGGCAATCCTATCCCCGGGCTGAATCGTATAAGGCGCATCCGAGTGGTTATGAAGCCCTATCAGCACCTCGCCCCGATAGTCGGCATCGATCACGCCCACACAGTTGCCGGGGACGATGCCATGGCGGATGCCAAGTCCGCTGCGGGCAAAAATAAATCCTCCGTATCCCTGCGGCAGCGCCATGGCAAGTCCGGTGGGGATCGATACCGTCTGCCCCGGTTCCACCGTTACCGGCTGGCGAACACAGGCGCACAGGTCATACCCGGCGCTGGAGGCCGTTGCCCTTCGCGGCAGCTGGGCGGACGGGTCCAGCTTTTGAAACAAAACCGTCATTGTTATTCATCCTCTTTTATTTGGTCAAATGCCAGATCCGTTCGGCGTATTCCTCCACCGCCCGGTCAGCGCAGAAAATGCCGGAGCCTGCGATATTCATCAGACTCATCCGGTTCCAGACATCCGGCTGGCGGTACAGCTGCTGAATTTTTTCCTGCGCTTCCACATAAGCGCGGAAGTCAGCCAGCACCATGTAGGGATCGATGTTTTTCAAGGAATCGGCCACCTCCGGGAACTTGTTGCCGCCGATTCCCTCATACAGCGTATCGATCAGATCCCGAATCAGCGGATCGTTTTGGTAATATTCGCCCGGCGCATAGCCCCGCTGGCGCAGCTCTTCCACTTCTTCTGTCCGCATACCGAAAATCACGATGTTTTCATCGCCGACCTGCTCATGGATTTCCACATTGGCGCCGTCGTAGGTCCCCAGGGTAATGGCGCCGCCCAGCATCAGCTTCATGTTGCCGGTGCCGGAAGCCTCCGTTCCCGCCAGGGAAATCTGTTCGGATACGTCGCAGGCAGGCGTCAGCAGTTCCGACAAGGTGACACGGTAATCTTCCAGATAGACGATCCGCAGCTTTTCACGCAGCACCGGGTCGTTTTCAATCTCTTTTTGCAGCACGCAGATCAAACGGATGATCTGTTTGGCCAGATAGTATCCCGGCGCGGCTTTGGCGCCAAAAATAAAGGTGCGGGGAACCATATCCATATTCGGGTCTTCCCGCAGTTTCTTAATCAGATACAGGATGTGCAGCGCGTTCAGGTGCTGGCGCTTATATTCATGCAGGCGCTTGACCTGCGCGTCAAAAATAGAGTCGGGGTCCAGCTCGATCCCGTATTTTTTCTGTACAAATTTGGCAAACGAAATTTTATTCTCCCGTTTGACCCGGGCCAGTTCTTTCAAAGAATCCGGATCATCCGCAAACGCTTTCAGCCGGGATAGCTTGGAAAAATCTTTCAGATAACCTTCGCCGATCCGGCTGGAAATGAATTTCGTCAGCCGCGGATTCGCCTGTAAAAGCCAGCGGCGGGAGGCAATTCCGTTGGTCACGTTGGTAAATTTCTCCGGCCAAACCTGATAGAACGGGTGGAACAAATCGTCCTTGATAATCTGAGAATGGAGCCTGGAAACACCGTTCACGCTGTGAGAACCAACTACGCACAAATTTGCCATTTTGATGCTTCGGTTCTGGACAATGGACATGGTGGATACCGCATAGGGCGGCTGATGGTACTTCTGCTCCAGTTCCAGGCAGAAGCGGCGGTTGATCTCGCAGATGATCTGATGGATACGGGGCAGCAGGTTTTTAAACAGATCCTCGTTCCACACCTCCAGCGCTTCGGACATGACAGTGTGGTTCGTATAGGCAAATACGCCCTGGGTCAGCTCCCAGGCCCGCTCCCAGGTATAGCCGCACTCATCCAGCAGGATGCGCATCAGTTCCGGGATGGCCAGCGTGGGATGGGTATCATTAATATGGATGGCGATTTTATCCGCCAGGTTGTCCAACGTTCCGTAGGTGGACATATGGCGGTTGACGATATCCCCTACCGAGGCAGCCACCAGGAAATACTGCTGGCGCAGGCGCAGCAGCTTGCCCTCCATATGACTGTCGTTGGGATAAAGCACTTTGCTGATGACCTCGGTCATGGAGTTCTGGCGCAGAGCCGATAAATAGTCCCCCCGGTTGAAAGAATCCATATCGATACCGGCGGAAACCGCTTTCCACAGCCTTAAATTGCTGACTCCCTCGCTTTGATAACCGGAAACCGGCATATCATAGGGAACCGCTTTGACCGTATTGTAATTTTTATAGTTGATGTGGTGGTAGCCGTAATCCCAAAACTCCTCCACTTCGCCGCCAAAATGAACGTCGATGGCCTGATCGGGATTGGGAACCAGCCAAATCTCGCCGCCGGGCAGCCAATAATCGGGCAGCTCTGTCTGCCAGCCATCGATAATCTTTTGCTTGAAAATGCCATACTCATACAAAATACAGTAGCCGGTGGCATTATAGTCCTGGGAGGCCAGGCCGTCCAGATAACAGGCGGCAAGCCGGCCAAGGCCGCCGTTGCCCAAACCCGGGTCCGGTTCGTATTCGTACAGGTTCTCCAGTTTGACGCCCATTTCCTCCAGAGCGGCGCCGACCAGCCCCACAATCTCCAGATTGTACAGGCTGTTTTTTAACGAACGGCCCATGAGAAATTCCATGGAAAGATAGTAGACCTCTTTGTGGCCGTTGGAATGATTGTAGGCGGAAAAGTTCTTTTGCTTCTCCGTCAGGATATTGCGCACCATTAAAGAAGTAGCTTTGTAAAACTGGTCATCCGACGCCTGCTCCGGCTCTACCGAAAACAGCAGCATCAAATTTTTTTCGATTTCGGCTTTTAATTCCGCT
>JBJEQT010000087.1:0-13354 GCA_051881895.1 Oscillospiraceae bacterium | reverse complement strand
ATTATCTCTTTGCGGAAGAGGGAAAAGAAAAGAAATAATCGTCCGGATCGTTTTTGCACAAATGAGAATCGTTTTATCGGAAACATTGCAGCCGCCAGCGAGCGGAAGAATCAAAAAAACAGGGCCGCTGGCCCTGTTTTTTGGTGCATGATAGAGGAAAGGCCGCTGTTTTTTCATCTGTGCTACCCATCCGCAATCGGGCAGGGTCAGGAGCAAAGAAACAGCAGACGGAACTTTTTGATGATAAATTGATGATAAAAAATCGGGACAAACTAGTAGCGCTTGCTCCGGAGTGGGAGGTATTGGCAAAAAGATTGCCCGCCATAAACGCGCGAGAACAAGAAAATAAAAAAACTGAGCCCAGAACGCAAATTGCGTCTAGGCTCAGGTTGGTGCCGGTAGTCGGGGTCGAACCGACACGGTATCGCTACCACTGGATTTTGAGTCCAGCACGTCTGCCAATTCCATCATACCGGCGTTACTCTAATTATTATACACAAAAACCAAAAAGAATCAAGGGTTTTTTGTGATGAGAAAAAGATTTTACAGAAACATGAATTTTGCCGTCAGAGACTTGCAGAAAATGGCAACTCATATTATAATGTTATAAAACGATAAAACAACTGAACGCACAGTGTGGAAAGTCAGGAATGATATAAAGGAGGAGCCTTTGTGAGTTTTTGGGTAAAAGACAAAGCTTTTTATAAAAAAATGGCGGCGATTGCAATCCCACTTGCGCTGCAAAACCTGATCAATGTTGGTGTTAACCTGTTGGATACGGTTATGCTGGGTCAGCTGGGAGAAATCGCCATGAGCGGTTCTTCTCTGGGCAACCAGATCGGGTTTATCTATCAAATCATGAACCTGGGGCTGACTGCCGGGGCAGGCGTTTTGACCAGCCAGTACTGGGGACGAAAAGACCCCGCATCCATTAGAAAAGTCATGAGCATGGCATATAAAATCTCCATGACGCTGGCGACGATTTTCACCGTTTTGGCATTGACGATTCCGGATATTTTGATGCGCTTTTATACCGAGGAGCCGGCAGTGATCGAGGCCGGCGCCCAGTATCTGCGGATTATCGCTTTTACCTATTGGGTCAGCGGCTTTACCATGACTTCCATGAGTATTCTGCGCACCGTGGGAACCGTAAAGATCACGCTGTACATGTATATTGTTTCGTTTTTTGTCAATGTGTTCTTCAACTACTGCCTGATTTTCGGCCATTTCGGGTTCCCGCAGCTGGGAATCGTCGGCGCGGCGATTGCCACATTGATTGCCCGCGTGGTAGAGTGCTCGATCATTGTTATATATGTGTTCCGGATTGATAAAAAAATCTGCTTTCGGGTTCAGGATATCTTTCAAAAAATCGACCGGGAGATTCTGGGAATCTATATGCGTTACGGCGCGCCGGTACTTTGCAATGAAATGCTGTGGTCGATTGGCAGCACCATGCTGTCGGTGATCATGGGCCATATGGGTTCGAGCTTTGTGGCGGCGAATAGCATCTGCCAGGTTATTTTCCAGTGTACCTCGGTTATCAACCAGGGTGTGGGGCAGGCCGCCGGCGTTATGGCGGGCAACACCATCGGAGAGGGCAAATACAAACGCGCCCGCAACCAATCGCTTACCTTGTTTGTCGTCAGCATCGCTTTTGGCATTCTTTCGTCCCTGGTGATGTTTGCTATCCGGGGGCCGGTGATCGACTGTTATAAGGTAACGGAAGAAACCCGTATGATTGCCTATTCCATTATGGATATGATGTGTATTCTTGTCCTGTTCCAGGCTATTTCCAGCATCAATATGTTCGGGACCCTGCGCGGCGGCGGAGACAGCAAGTTCGTTCTGTTCTTCGATGTTACTTCCATGTGGTTTTTCTCGGTGCCTCTGGGATGGGTAGCCGGTCTGGTGCTTCATTGGCCGGTCTGGCTGGTATATCTGTGCCTGCGGTCGGGCGATATTTTCAAATCGGTGGCCTGCATTTTCCGAATTCTTTCCGGCAAATGGATTAAGGATGTAACCAGAAGCGACGAGGAGAAAGAGGAAGCGCAAAAAGAAGAAATCGAGCAAGGGTAATACCCGTAAAAAAGCGCCTGAAAGCTCAGGCGCTTTTTTCTGCTTTTGCCGGATAGGATGCCCGCTGCGGCTTTGCTGCCGCATCGGTGGATGCGCACAAAAAAGGTTTCGCCGGTGGGCGGACCTTTTTTGTTGTTTGAACGCAGAGATGTTACAAATGACTTTTTAACCAGCGGTTTAAAAAGTCCAACTGCTCTTTTGTGTGGAACCAATGCTCACCGTTTTCCATGATTGTTAAAGAAGCGTTTGCCCTTTTGGCAAATTGGGATACGGTCTTATAAGAAGTGAGGTTATCCTTTCCGGCGTACAGGATATCCGTATGCGCGTTCCACCGAATCGGATTTTCCCTTACATAACGAAGATAGCTCCAGGATAATCTTTCCCCGAAGGAGGTTTCCATTTCGCGTTTTTCCTGCAGCGCTGCCTCGGTCACCCCCGCTTGCCGCATCATATCCGAAATCAGTTTTTCCATATCGACAATCGGCGAGATAAACAACGCCTTTTCGATGGGCCGGCCGGCCAAAGCGTTCATGGCGAAATAAGCGCCGATACTGTTGGCGATGATGACGATCGCATCATAATGGATGCGGCGTCTTTCATATTCGGCAAGGATTTTTTCTTTTGCTTCCCACGGCGTCAAAAATGGATCATCCACCCCAAATACATCATATGCCGGGCAGAGCGCTTTGTAGTAGTCTGCCTCTTTCGCGCTGCCGCCCTTCCCGTGCAGGTATAGGATTGCTTTCCCCATTGTTTTCGCCTCTTTTCATTTCGGTTGATTGAGACCATTATAGGATACTGCGGTAAGGTTCGCAAGCAAGATGAAAGAGAAAAGAAACGAAATTTTGCCATCCATCTGGAGAAAGGAACTTTTGTGCATCTCTTGACATTGGAGCGAATCCAAGGTTTATAATCAGAATGTTATTTTGGAAAATTCCGATTCATGCTGTTTGGCCATTTCAAAGCTTGATTGTGGAATAAAAAGAATATCTGCGGATTTTCAAAACCATGTTACCTTTTTATCGTAAAATCCATTGCAAACAAGGAGGATTTATGAGTCTGATTGTCAGAGACAAATATTTTTACAAAACAGTTTTGGCGATTGCCGTGCCGATCGCGCTGCAGAATATGGTGACGTCTGCCGTAGGAATGCTGGATACAATCATGCTGGGGCAGCTGGGCGAGGTAGCCATGAGCGCCTCTTCCCTGGCAAACCAGGTAGGCTTTATTTTTATGATGATCAATTTCGGCCTGACCAGCGGCGCGGGGATTCTGACCAGCCAGTATTGGGGCAGGGAAGACGCCGATTCCATCCGAAAGGTCATGAGCCTTACTTACCGCATCTCCATGGGCATTGCGTTGATTTTCGCTGTTGGCGCAACCTTTTTCCCAGGGATGCTGATGCGGATTTTCACGAAAGATGAAGCGATTATTCATGAGGGTATCCGCTATTTGCGCTACTGCGGGGTAATCTATTTGTCCAACGCGTTCACCATTACCACCACCAGCATTCTGCGGACCGTGGGAACGGTGAAGATCGCTTTGTACAGTACGATTGCTTCTTTGCTGGTCAACGTATTTTTCAACTACTGCCTGATTTTCGGTAAATTTGGAATGCCTCAGATGGGCGTAGCCGGCGCGGCGCTGGCAACCATGATCGCCCGTTTGGTGGAATTTGCGATCATCACCGTGTTCCTGTTTCGGTTTGACCGAAAAATTGGGTTCCGGGTCAAGGATTTTTGGCGCCGGGTGGATATGGCTACCATCAAGCTGTTTATGAAATACGGAGCGCCCGTTTTGTGCAATGAATTGTTCTGGTCGCTTGGGAACTCCATGTCCGCGGTGGTTTTGGGACGTATCGGAGCGGAAGCGGTGGCCGCCAACAGCATTTGCGATATTGTCTTTCAAATGACCTCTTTCTTCATCTGGGGCGCGGCCAATGCGGCTTCGGTTATGACCGGAAATACCATCGGCGCCGGAGAAAAGGAAAAGGCCAGGGAGCAGTCCAAAACCTTTATTGTGATCAGTCTCGGATTGGGAATCGTCGCCTCGCTGATGATTCTGGGCCTGAGAGGGTTTATGGTCGATTTCTACAATGTGGCGGACTCCACCAAGGAGATTGCGTATTCTATCATGAACCTGATGTGCTTCGTCTGCATTTTCCAGGCGATGGGAAATATCAATATGTTCGGTACCCTGCGCGGCGGCGGAGACAGCCGCTTCGTTCTGATTTGCGATGTGGGAGCCATGTGGGGATTGTCTGTCCCACTGGGATTTCTGTCCGGGCTGGTATTTCATTGGCCCATTTGGGTGGTATACCTGTGTCTACGCTCCTCTGAAATTTTTACCTGTATTGCCGGATTGGTTCGCTTGTGCGGTACCCGCTGGATTGTGGACGTGACCCGCGAAAAGAAACAGGGGCCTCCCGATCTGGCGGCGGAGGGGAAATAAGGTATCTGCAAGGCGGTCGGGCGGCCGGAAGAACTTTCTGGATGATGCGACAGGATTTTTCTTGACTTTTACCATTGGCCGGTATACACTGAAAGAAACTGGATTCAAGTATCATTTGGGACGGTGCCTATGGAAAAAAAGAATGGGTTGCCCCAAAACGCCGGGACGGACGAGCAGCTGTGGCAGGCCTCGAAAGACGGGGATGCAGCGGCGCTGCGGTGCTTGATTGCCCGATATGACCGTTTGGCGGTCAGCTTGTGCGGCGGCTATCACACGGCGGGTATGGAGCAGGAAGATCTTTTGCAGGAAGCGTATCTTGGCTTGCTCAAAGCGATCCGCTCTTTCCAACCGGAAAAAGGGATTCCCTTTTCCGCTTTCGCCGGCCTTTGCATGAAACGGCAATTGATTTCAGCCGTGCGCCGCCAAAATGCGGAAAAAAACCGCATGTTTCATGATACGGTGCCGCTGGAAGAATCGGAGATTTCCAGTTTCCCGCCTGATTGGCAGCAGACAGGACCGGAGGCGGCGGTCATTTTAGAAGAAGAGTCCCGCCGGATGCGGGAGCAGGTCATAGCGCTTTTATCTCCCTTGGAAAAAGAAACACTCCAGCTTTACCTGAAAGGTTTCCGTTACGAAGAAATGGCGAAAAAGCTCAAATGCCCTGAGAAATCGGTGGATAACGCACTTCAGCGGATCCGCCGGAAACTGCGGAAAGCACAAAACCGCAGCAATCCCTGAACCGTTAGCCTGTCATCAGGCTATTGGGTATAATGCCTCTTGGAATATCAGGCGAAGCGTTGTTTATCAATGTCGATGCGGTATATCGATGGGCAAATTCTATTCATTAAGCGAGGTAAAAGAAATGTACCAGGACAAAACCCTTATTTGCAAAGAGTGTGGCGCGGAATTCGTATTCACCGCTGGTGAGCAGGAGTTTTACGCGGAAAAAGGCTTCGTAAACGAGCCGCAGAGATGTAAAGCTTGCCGTGACGCACGCAAAAACAATGCGAGACCTGAAAGAGAGATGTTCACCGCTGTTTGCGCTGGCTGCGGAAAAGAGGCAAGAGTTCCCTTTAAACCCAGAGAGGACCGTCCCGTATATTGCAGCGAGTGCTTTGCGAAAATGAAAGGCGAGGCCTAATCGTTTTTCGAGACCCTATTGCAAATGATGAAACCGCCGTGGGAACACGGCGGTTTTTTGTTGTTTTTATCGATTGAAACGGCATTCTATTCATGCTATAATGTCATAGGACAACACTGGGGAGCCGGATTATCAACAGAAAGTAGGAGATGGGATGAAAAACGGTTGGAAACGGATATGGAGCAGAGCAGAAGGGCTGTTGGGCCTGGACCGTCTGACGGATACCTTTCGGACCTTTGCGCTGCTGCACTTTGGATTTCTCATTTTCAATAACCTGCAAACGGTATTCATCAATACGCTTTTTTTCCGGCTGACCGGCGGAGCGGATACCACCTTGCAGTATAACCTGATTACCTATGTGTTTAATCCGATTGGGACCACCCTGGCGATGTACTACGCCAGCAAAAAAGGTTCGACCAAAGCCATGCGCCTGGGCTTTTTCACATTTATCTTTCTGTATGCGTTTTTCCTTTGCGTCATGGATGCGGCGGTTTGGTTTATGCCGGTCATCGCATTTCTGGTTTCCTGGGCCGGCGGTTATTACTGGATGGGTTATTGCATCAAAGTGCCGTTGTATACAACGGATGATAACCGGGATGTTTCCCTTTCGGTCATTGGGATGGGAACCGGTATTGTAAACCTGATCATGCCGACGATTACCGGTGGCATCATTTCCGCCTGCGCAGGTGTGATGGAAGGTGGCCTGCTGGGCTATTACATCATGTTTGCCTTGTCCATCGTGGTGGCGCTGGTAACGGTGTACCATCTGAAAAAGCTGCCAAAAGACCAGGTCATCGACAGCAAAGTGAGCCTGAAGCGGGGATTCCGAAAAACATTCCGCAACCCTTTGATGTTGGAGGCGGTTTGTGCAGAGTTTTTAAAGGGCATTCGGGAGGGAACGCTGGCTTTCTATTTGAATATTCTTTTGTTCGAATTGATCCAGAGCGAGGCGCTGATCGGCGCGAATACCCTTTTGACCGGCTTGTTTTCCATTCTGGCCTACTGGGTGCTGGGCAAGCGGCTGAAACCGTCGAACCGGATCCGGTATATGGCTGGCGGGGTGACGACCATGCTGGTCTGCACGCTGATCCTGTTTGTACGGATGGACGTTATCACCATCCTGCTGTTCAGTGTGATCAACGCGTTTTTCAATAACTTTCTGCTTTCGCCGGGCAACGGCATCTATTACAGTGTGGTGCAGAAAACCTGCCCGACCAATACGGAATCGGCGGAATTTTCTACCGTCAAAAGCTTTTTCCTGGATTACGGACGGGTAGCCGGCGTGCTGCTGGTGATGCTGATGCCGAAAACCACCTACGGCAGCGTTTGGGGGATCCTGCTTTTGACCGTGCTGCAATACGCGGCGATTTTCGTCAGCTCTTTGGCGGCGAAACGTCTGGAAACCTATGTCCACAAAGAAGCGCCGGTGCAGGAGTAAAGTGAGACTAAAACAGTTGGGGCAGGCGGTGCGCCTGCCCTTTTGCATTGATTATGGGAAAACAAGTGGCTCAATCGAAACAACAAAGAATACAATTTGTATAAAAACGGAAAAATAAACAAATGACAAAGAAAACAATACTTGTTGCAGCCGGATTTTTATCGTACAATAGAAAAAGCAAAAGGAGGGGAAAGGCGTGGTCGTTTTAGATGAGAGACTGTCGGCAGCAGCGCAGATGATCCGCCCGGGCAGCCGGGTCGCCGATGTGGGAACCGACCACGGCTACCTGATCGCGCGGCTGCTGCTGGATGGAAAAGCCACATTTGGCTATGCCTGTGACATTCATCCCAATCCGCTGGAAAAAGCGGCCAAAACGCTGCGGCAGTATGGCCTGCAGGATCGTTGTGCGCTTTTGCTGGGGGATGGGCTGCAGGGCCTTTCGGAAGAACAGGTGGATGATGTTGTCATCGCCGGTATGGGCGGAGATATGATCCTGCATATCCTGGACGAAGCCGGATGGCGGAATCCGGCGCATCGGTTTGTGCTCCAGCCAATGACCAAAATACATGAGCTGCGCATCGGTTTGTACCGGCGCGGATATGAAATTTTGAAAGAACAGGCCGCGCAGGTCAAAAATTTTGCTTACACGGTGATGCAGGTTCGCTGGTGCGGGCAGACCAGGGAAATCACCGATTTGTTCGCGCGGGTGGGGATGCTGCCTCAGACGCGGTCGGCCGCGGCGCTGGCTTATCTGGAAAAGCAAGCGCAGTCGGCGGAGAAAATTGCGGAAGGATTGGAAAAATCAAATACAAAGCGGAATGAAATAGATAAATATTACAAATTGGCAAAAGAAATTCGAGCGATTTGTGCCGATTGGAGAGAAGAGGAGTAAATCATGGCTTTAGACGGCATGTTTTTATACCAGCTGCGCCAGGAGCTGGCGGAAAAAGCGCTGGATGCCCGGGTGGACCGGATTCATCAGCCGACCCGGGAGGAGATCATTATCGCCCTGCGTTGGAAAGGCGGTGCGGGAAAGCTGCTTCTTTCGGCAAACGCGGGCAGTCCACGCATCCACTTTACGGAAACGTCTCCGGAAAACCCCAAGCAGCCGCCCATGTTCTGCATGCTGCTGCGCAAGCACCTAGGGTCGGCGCGGCTGGTACGGATGGAGCAGGTGGGGATGGACCGAATTCTGCACCTTGTCTTTGAGTCGGTTAACGAACTGGGAGACCTGGTGGAGCTGACCCTTGCGATGGAAATTATGGGGCGCCATTCCAATATCATATTGATCGATCAAAATGGGCGCATCATCGACGCGATCAAGCGGATCGACGCGGAAATGTCCAGCGTCCGCCAGATCCTGCCGGGCATGCTCTACCAGCTGCCGCCTGCCCAGGCAGATAAGATGGATTTGCTGCGTACGCAGGTGGGCGATATTGTAGAGAAAGTGGCGGCGGCTGGCGGACGGGAAATTTCCAAGGCGCTTTTGCAGACGGTGCTGGGCATGTCTCCGCTGACCTGCCGGGAAGCGGAAAACTATGCGGTCCACGCAGCGGATGTCCGGGCGGGTGAGATGAGCCAACAGCAAAAACAGCGCCTGGAAGAATGGCTGTCCATGCTGCAGCTTCGTTTGCGAGAGCACAGCGGGGTGCCGACGATTTTGCTGGAGCCCTCCGGAAAGCCGCAGGATTTTTCCTTTTTGCCGATCCACCAATTCCGGGGTGCGCTGACCGCCCGGGAGATGAGCAGTTATTCCTCTTTGCTGGACAGTTTTTATGCCGAGCGGGATCTGATCGACAGGATGAAGCAGCGCTCCCACGACCTGCTGCGTTTGCTGGCCAATACTTCCGACCGAATCGCGCGCAAAATCGCGGCGCAGGAGGAAGAGCTGAAAGAATGTGCGAACCGGGAGAAGCTCAAACAAAACGGCGATTTGATTCATGCGAACCTTTACCAGATGGAAAAAGGGCAGTCTGTGCTTCGGGTACAGAATTTTTATGAGGAGGACCTGCCGCTTGTGGATATTCCGTTGGACCCGGCGCTGACGCCCTCGCAGAACGCGCAGAAGTATTACAGCGAGTATCGAAAGCAGGATACAGCGGAGAAGAAGCTTCAGGAGCTGATTGAGCAAAGCCGGGAAGAACTGCAGTACCTGGATACGGTATTCGATTCTTTAGCCCGGGCGGTAAAAGAATCGGAATTGGCAGCGATCCGGGAGGAACTGAGCGAAACCGGTTACATCAAAAGCCATAAGGGAAAAAATAAAAAGCCGGAAAAACTCCTGCCGGTGGAATATCGCTCTTCCGACGGATTTACCATTTTGGTGGGACGGAATAATGTTCAAAACGACCGGCTGACGCTGAAAGAGGCCCATAATTATGATATGTGGTTCCACACGCAGAAGATTCCGGGTTCTCACACCATCGTGATAGCGGACGGAAAAAAGATCCCCAACCGCACGCTGGAGGAGGCGGCGGTCATTGCCGCCTATCACAGCCGCGCCCGGGATTCTGCGCTGGTTCCGGTGGATTATACCATCATCAAAAACGTAAAGAAACCGTCCGGCGCCAAACCCGGCAAAGTGATTTACGACCGATTTGAAACAGCGGTAGTCACGCCGGATAAGGAGCGGGTAGCGGCGCTGCTGATAAAAGGGTAATAAAAAAAGCAGAGGAAAATTCCCCTGCTTTTTTATGATAGACAAGATGCGCCGTAAACGCTTTTTCAAACGCGGATCGCGGGAAAGAGGCTATTTTTCTTCGTCCGGCACCGAAATATCCACAACGCCTTTTTCTTTTTTCTTTTTTTGCCGGCTGCGGTAATGCAGGTAATACAACGCACCGGCGGACAGGACGAACAGCGTTCCGCAGATCCAGGAAACGTAGTTGAAGTTGATAAACCACAGTTTATAAAACTGAATATCGTCGAGAGAAATATCCATGCACAGAACGGTCAGGACTTTGTCTCCGTCCATGATTGGCGCAGCAGCGACCATAAAGGTGCCGTCTTCGGAGCGGATCGCCTTGGGAACGAATCCGCCGGTACTGTTCCCGTCGCAGATGGCGTCGATCAGCTGTTTAACCTCCTTGCCATAGACGTCAAAGGAAAATTCGGAGCCGATTGGATGGTAGCCCTCTGTTTCCGATTGCACATACTGGGAGTCCAGCACATAAAAATATCCCATGTTGTTGCGCGTCACGGTGTAGACATTCTGAAAGCCATAGTGTTCCCGCATCCGCTCCAGCAGGCCGCACAAACTCCGGTAGGCGGAGGACTCGCTGGGATACTCCTGCAGCAGGCGCAAAGAGGTGGCGCTATAATGCCCCATAGCAATGGCGATCGCGTCGCCTGACAGCATGCTCTGGTTGCCGGCCTCCTCGATTTTGTCTGATTTTCGGCTGATGGGCAGGGTAATGCCAACAACGGTCAGCAAAAGGCTGAACAGCATGATCCCGATGAGGATCAGCGTTAGATTTTTCGTTTTAAACATGGTTATCCTCTCCTCCCGGGGCAAAGCCCAAAGAACGCCGGGCGTATTGATTCGAACAGCGCCGCGGTTTGAGAAAATTATAGCACGAAGAAAGAAGAAACACAATCTAAGCCGCTTGTTCTGATGGGCAAACTGTGTTAAAGTAAAAAGAGCATGAAAAAAAGGAGCAGAAAACCCATGCGGATGAGAAAGAAAAAGTGGGCGGTTCCGGAACTGGAAGCAAGCCCTTTGTATATCAAGGATCCGGTCTCCTTCCGGGAGAACTGGCAGCAGGCGTTTGCCCAGCCGCAGCCGCTGTATCTGGAATTGGGCTGCGGCAAAGGGGGATTTGCCTCCCAATTTGCTTTGGCCAATCCCAAAAAGAATCTGCTGGCAGTGGATATCAGCAGCAATATGCTGGGTGTCGGCCGCCGGAAAATCGATGCCTTGTTTTCGGAAGCGGGAAGAACGCCGGACAATGTCAGGCTGGCGGCCTACGACATTGAACGCATTCATGAAATTTTATCCGAACAGGATACGGTGGAACGGATTTTTATCAATTTCTGTAATCCATGGCCCCGGCCCCGGCATTTAAAAAAACGGCTGACCCATCCCAGACAGCTGGAAAAATATACAGCCTTCCTGCGGGCTGGCGGAGAGGTCTGGTTCAAGACCGATGACGACATGCTGTTTCGCCATTCCCGCCAGTATTTCCTCGATTGTGGATTCACCCTTCGCTGGGAAACCTGGGATTTGGCAAACAGCGATTTTACCGGCAATATCCGCACGGAGCACGAGGATATGTTCGAAGCCGAGGGGATTCCGATCAAAGCGCTGATCGCCGTGTGGCCGGGGCGGGACAATGGATAATCGCGCCGAGATCAGCCGTATTTTGGCCGATGCGGGATTACGCCATTGGGGCGTAGCCGCTTTTGCGGATACGCTTCCGCTGCTGGAATGCCGCGCCAAATCCAGGCTGCCCCAAGATGCGAAATCGGTGATTGTTTGCCTGTTGGGGTACTATGCAGGCGAGCAGGCGCATAATATATCGCGATACGCCTGGGCCAGGGATTACCATGTGCTGGCAGAAGAGCTGCTGGACCCGGCGGTGGCGCAGATGCGGGCAATCTGGCCTGCACAGGAATTTTCTTTTTTCACAGACAATTCCCCCATCCGCGAGGTGACTGCCGCCCGGCTGGCGGGATTGGGATTTGTGGGGAACAACGGCCTTTTGATCAGCCCTGTTTATGGAACCTACCATTTTATCGCTGAAATCGTAACCGATCTTTGGCTGGAGCCGTCGATCCCGCTGGAATCCGGCTGCGGAGAATGCCGGTGCTGCCTGGACGCCTGCCCGGCAGGTGCCTTGTCGCCGTCAGGGGTGGACAAAAGCCGGTGCCGGTCCCATATCACCCAAAAAAAGGGGGAGTTGACTGACTGGGAGACAGAACAGGTGCAAAAAGGCGGCCTGGCATGGGGATGCGATATCTGCAATGATGTCTGCCCGTACAACCATCCGCCCCGCGGGACGGATCTTTCGGTATTCTGCCGAAATTTGAGCGGGATGATCCGGGAAGAGGATTTGCCGCAGCTGGTGCAGGAAAGAGCGTTCGGGTACCGGGGAATAAAAGTATTGCAGCGAAATCTGCGCATAATAAAGAGAAAAGCTTCCGGCGGCGGGCCGGATACAGGAGAGTGAGCATATGACGGAAATTTTGCGGCCGGAACAATACGAGGAATACGAAGCTTTCTGTAAAAGCCATCCCCGCGGCGGATTTACCCAGTCCACCCGCTGGTTCCAGGTGAAAAACAACTGGAAAGGCGAAGTTGTCGTCGTGCGGGACGCCGCCGGAAAGATTGCCGCCGGCTGCGCCGTGCTGGTGCAGAAATTGCCGGTGATCGGCGCGGCGCTTTTATACGCGCCCCGCGGTCCGGTCTGCGATTTGGAAGACCGGGCGCTGTTAAAAGAGCTCAAAAGCGGACTGGACCAGCTGGCAAAGAAGCATCATGCCTACCAGCTCAAATGGGATCCGGAAGTTTTGGCCTCTGATGATCAGACGGCTCAGGCCATGAAAGAACTGGGGTTTTCCCTTTTTGCGGGGCCGGAGGGCTTTGAGACCATCCAGGCTCGTTTTAACTATCACCTGTTTTTGAATGGCCGGAGTGAGGAAGAACTTTTTCAGAATTTGACCCAGAAAACCCGCTACAATGTGAGAGTCGCTATGAAGCATGGCGTACAGGTCAAGGTTGTGGGACAGGAGTATCTGGATGATTTTGTCCGCATCATGCAGACGACCGGTGAGCGGGATGGTTTCCGCGTGCGGCCCAAAAGCTATTTTGCCCGGATGTTGGATGCGCTGGGCGAGCATGCGCGGCTGTATATGGGCTTTTACGAGGGAAACCCCGTCTGCGGCGCCATTGCGACCAATTACGCGGGCAAAACCTGCTATGTTTACGGCGCTTCGGATAACGTATACCGCAATGTAATGCCCAACTACCTGGTGCAGTGGGAGATGATCCGCTGGGCGGTACAGACCGGCTGCACCCTGTACGATTTTCAAGGCGTGTCCGGAAATCTGGACGAGAACGGGCCGATGTATGGACTGTACCGGTTTAAAAAAGGATTTAACGGTCAGTTGGACGAATACGCCGGTGAATGGAACTACACCTACCGGCCGGTTATCGGAAAGCTGGTGGATTTGGCGATGGCGATCCGGGAGAAACGTAAAAAGCATTAGGGTTTGTTCAAGTTTATACAAAATTAACAGCTTTGTAATCA
>JBJEQT010000086.1:0-13479 GCA_051881895.1 Oscillospiraceae bacterium | reverse complement strand
CGTAGGAATCATCTGTGCACGGCTCTTCCGGGAGCTCAGACGGGGTCTCCTTGCTGCTTTCGTTAAAATATATCATTTTTGTGCCGCCTTTTTCCTGCACTTTTTGGAACAAAGCGGCTTTGGCCTGTTCGTCCAATTCCTGCAAAGAACAATAGCGGAATTTGCCGCTTTCCTGCAGCTGCGCCCCGTCCGAACCGATCAGATGCACGCAGATATCTCCGGATTCCGTTACGCTGCTTAAAAGGTCTGTCAAATCTTCGCTGTCAATATTGTCCGCGATGGTCTGGCTGCAGCTTCGGACCTCGCTTTCCTTGATCATCTGATAAAATTCATCCAGAAACACCGTCTGAAGCAGCCATAAAACGATCAGGATACAAATAGAAAAGACTGCCAGACAGGAAAAGATTTTTCCTTTTACACTAATCTTGCTCCATCGCAAAACGATACCCTACCCCCCGCAGCGTCACGATACTGGAACTGTATGGCCCCAAACTTTTCCGCAAAAGCTTGATATGCGTATCCAGTGTTCTCGCGTCGCCATAATAGTCATATCCCCACACTTCATTGATCAGCTTTTCCCTTGTCAGCGCGATGCCCCGGTTCCGCACCATATAAAAAAGCAGATCATATTCCTTGGGTGACATCGTCACCGGTTCCCCGTCCACGCTGACCACGCGGGCGGTAAAATCCACCGTCAGCCCGCCGCACTGATACACTTCTTTTTTCTTCGCTGTTTCCGGCGGCGCGCATCGCTTCAGCACCGCCTGAATACGCAGCATCAGCTCTTTGGGCGAAAACGGCTTTACCACATAATCATCAATGCCCATTCGGAACCCGTAAATCTTATCGTATTCTTCACCGCGGGCAGACAGCATGATAATGGGCACGTCAGAAAACTCTTTGATTTTCGCGCAGGCGGTCAGTCCGTCCATTCCCGGCATCATAATATCCATCACAACCAAATCGAAGCCGCCATACCGGCACAGTCCCACCGCCTGTTCCCCATCGGAGGCCTCTTCTACTTGATACCCTTCAAAACTTGCGTATTTGGCGATGAGCTTTCGGATATTGGCCTCATCGTCTACTACCAGGATTTTATACAATGTGCTCCCTTCTTTCTGCTATCTGACTTTTTATCGTACGGTGCCAGTATAGCAGGAAAATGTGTTCATTCCGTTACAAATTTTTTTCAAAAATGAAGACTGGACGTCTTCTCCCCCCCTTTCGCCGCCTGCATGGCGTTTTCCTTTTCAAAAGGTGCACGGCCGACGGCAAAAAGGCCCGCCCCACCTTTTGGAGGGCGGGCAGGCCATAAGCAATATGGAATTATTTTATATTTTTCGCAAAAGAGTTGTTCACTAACTCGGAGAAAGGAGCTGCCTTTTCCAGCTCTCCCGCCTCCTGCATGACCGTCTGCAGTTTTTGGAAAGACTCTTCTTTCATATCCGGCGTCTCGCGCCAGGCGTCAATATTTTTGTAATTCTGCACCACTGTTTCCAGTGTGTTCAAATCCGTGTCCGGAAAAGCCGGCTGGATCACCTCGGCAATCTCTGCCGCCGTATGTTCCTTCACCCAGGCAAGCCCTTTGGCAACGGCATTGGTAAATCTCTGGATCAGATTTTCGTTTTTTTCAATAAAACTCTTCTGCGCAAAATAAGCGGTATAGGGAATTTCCCCGCTTTCCGCGCCGACCGACGCTACAATATACCCGGCCCCTTCCTGTTCCAGGGCAGACGCCGTAGGTTCAAACAACGATACGTAATCCCCCGTTCCGCCGATAAAAGCGCCTGCCATGGCGGAAAATTGGATACTGTCGTCAAAGATCACATCGACGCCGGGCGTCATGCCATGCTGTTTGACCACATATTCCAGCGTCATATATGGCACGCCGCCCTTTCTGCCCGGCAAAAGGTGTTTTCCCCGAAGCTTTTCCCAGGTAAAATCCTCATCCTTTTCCCGTGCCAGAATGAAAGCGCCGTCCCTCTGGGTCAGCTGGGCAAATACCTGCATATAATCCTCTTTGCCCTCGTTGTAAACATAGATACAGGCTTCCGGCCCGGCAAAACCGATATCGACGCTGCCGGAAAGTACGGCGGTCATCACCTTATCGGCGCCCTCACCGTTGCTCAGTTCCAGTTCCAATCCTTCTTCCTCAAAAAAGCCCAGTTCAATGGCCGCATACTGCGGCGCGTAAAACACCGAATGGGTCACCTCGCTGACCGTGACCTTCTGCAGTTTGTTCTGTGCGCCGCAGCCGGCAAAAAGGCCTGCTGCCAACAGGGCCGCACAACAAAGCAAAAGCAGTCTGCTCCATCTTGTTTTCATCGTGATACTCCCTTCCAAAATCAATTTCTATGGCTTATCTTCCGGGTGACTGCCCGCTCGGCAATCACGACCGATTGATATAACAAAGCGGCGACGACCGCGAGGATCACAACACTCGTCATCACCAGGTCCAGTTTAAAGACCTGACCGCCATAGACAATAAGATACCCCAGTCCCGCTTTGGAGACCAGAAACTCCCCTGCGATGACCCCAACCAGAGAAAGGCCGATATTGACTTTCATGGAATGAAAAAGCGTATGCAGGTTGGAAGGCATCACTACTTTGGTAAACACCTGCCGCCGGTCTGCGCCAAAAGTACGAACCATCGTGATGGTTTCTTCATCGGTACTCAAAAAACCATTAAGCATTTCCAGCACCGTAACAATCAGCGAGATTGCCAGCGCCATCACGATGATCGCCTGTACCCCTGCGCCTACCCAGACGATAAACACCGGTCCCAACGCAATTTTAGGCAGCGCGTTGAGCACAACCAGAAACGGCTCACAGATGCAGGACAATGTTTTCGACCACCACAGCAGCACGGCCAGGCCAACGCCCAGCATAGTGCCGAGTAAAAAACCCACCAGCGTTTCCGCACAGGTAACACCCAGATGGGTCAAAAGCCCGTTTTCGCTTAAATGGAGCAACGTCTTTCCCATTCTGGACGGCTGGCTCATGATAAAGCTGTCGATCACACCAATATCGGCCAAAATTTCCCACAGCGCCAGCAGGATAATCACCACCGAGACCTGCACCGTCCGAATCATATATTTTTTTCGCTTCCGCTTTTGCAGATACGCAGCCCGTTCCTTTGAGACTGGCGGCACTGCCGTTTGATTATACATGGACATCAAGCTCTCTCCATATTGTATTGAAGTATTCCTGAAATGGATGCTGCTCGCGGCGCTGCAGCGGAGTCAGTTCCGGACGATCGAATTGGATCTCCATGATCCGGGAAATATGCGCTGGGCGGCGGGACAGCACAATAATCCGGTCAGACATGCTGATGCTTTCCGCAATATCGTGTGTCACCATCAGAGTTGTTTTTTGCTCCAGTTTTAAAATACGCCGCACATCATTGGTTACAGCCAGCCGTGTTTGATAATCCAACGCCGAAAAAGCTTCATCCAAAAGAAAGATATCCGGTTTCACCGCCAGCGTTCGGATCAGCGCGGCCCGCTGCCGCATACCGCCGGACAATTGGGAAGGATATTTATCCCGAAACTCCCATAGGCCATATGCTTTTAACAAACCCTTGGCATATTCTTCATTTTCTTTCGTCAGTTTTTTCCGGATTTCCAGCCCTAACACTACATTCCGGTAAATATTCCGCCACTCCAGCAGGTTATCCCGCTGCAGCATGTATCCGATACGGGGAGAAATTCCTTCTATCGGCTCTCCCTGCAAAAGTACTCTGCCGTAGGTGGGCCGAATCATTCCGGCCACAATAGACAAGAGGGTGGATTTTCCGCATCCGCTTGGACCGACAATACTGACAAATTCTCCCCTTTTCACCGTGAAGCTGATATCATCCAGTGCAGTCAGCTCTCCGTTTTCCGCCTGATAGGTTTGGGAAATTCGCTCCACTGTTAAGATTTCTTCCATTTCACTCCCCCCTGTTAAGCCAAATACGTCATTTTCTTTTGAAAAAGGCTTCCCCTTTCCCGCTCCTTTTCTTTTCACTCGTTAATATTCTATTCCGCCTCTCCTTTTCGGGTTCAGCCCAAAAGATTTTTCATCAAAAAAGCAAAAGGGATTGACAAAAAGGGGAAATCAAATATACTTGTATACATCAATTGATACATTTCAGTAGCACCGCGAAAGGATGAATCCCATGAAAGCCGTCGTATTCGAAGGGCAGTCTCATATCCCAGGCCTCCCATATGCAGAACTGATTTCCCGCTGGGAACCGCTGAAAAAAATACAGCAAGTCGAAGAGGTTCAGATCATCGATTCTTCCCAGCATCCTGGGAAAACACAGCGCGATTTGATCGGGGACGCGGATATCGCTATGGGCCTTTGGATTACCGACCATTATTTCGACGAAGATTTTTTGCAGTCTCATCCCAATTTAAAATACGCTTCCACTTCCAGCCACGGGTTCGGCCGTATTGACAACGAACTGACACAGCGGCACGGATTAACCATTACCAATACCATTTACGGCGACGTTACCATTTCCCAATACGCCATGGCTTTGCTATTGGAGATCTGTACCCATATCAACCGGCACAGCGATTATGTGAAATTCGAATATTTAAACGATCTTTCTCCCGAAAAAAGCTATGAACGCCTGTTTTTCCCACCTCTTGAGCTTTACGGCAAAACCATGGGAATCGTCGGATTGGGCAATATCGGTTATTGGACCGCTAAAATGGCGGAGGGCTTCGGCATGAAAGTAATCGCGTATGACCCGTTTGTGCATACCGGAGAAAAATACGCTTTTATTGAACAGGTTTCTTTCGACGAATTGCTGTCCCGTTCCGACGTGATCTCGCTGCACTGTCCTTATACCGAACAAAACCGTGATCTGATCAACGAGCAAAGCATTGCCAAAATGAAGGACGGCGTGATTCTGATCAACACCGCCCGCGGCGGGCTGGTTGATGAGCAGGCATTATACCAGGCGCTGATGAGCCGCAAAATTTATGCCGCAGGGCTGGACGTTTTAAAAGAGGAGCCCCCTGTCCGCCGCATTCCTTTAATGGACTGCCCATACTGCATCATCACCGGACATATCGCGTGGCTGACCAAAGAAGCGCGCCTTCGGGCCATCGATCTTCAAATTCAGAACCTGCAAAATTACCTGGACGGACATCCGACCAGTGTGATCAATCGGTAAACCAAAAATTATGAAAAGAAAATAAAAAGCGCAAGCCATTCCGGATAAAAAAACAACGGAGAAAGGATATACCCTTTCTCCGTCGTTTTTTCTTTTTGACAGAAGGCCATTTCGTCTTCCAGCGTCTTCCCGTCCGCTTTAGAAGAAGGTCATCTGGCTGGAATCAGGCAGGCCTACTAACGCGCCGGACTGATCGAGAATCTCGATCACCGCTTTGGACACGCCCGCACGGGTCTGCACCTCATCCTTGGAAATATAGGGGCCTTTGGCCGCCGCTTCCTGCAGGCTCTGAGCAGCGCTGACGCCAAGACCTTTCAACGCGTTGAAAGGCAGGCGTATCTTTCCGTCCTCCACCTGGTATTTGGTCGCGTGGGAAGCAAACAGATCGACCGGCAAAAAAGACAATCCCCTGGCCAGCATCTCGTTGACAATCTGCAGGCTGCTGTACTGCTCTTCCTCTTTGGCGGTTCTCTCGTTTCCTTTCATCCGCAGTCCATCCATTTTCATCTTGACTGCCGCTTTCCCCTTAATGGCGGCGTCGGCGTCAAAATCCTCGCCCCGAACGGTGAAGAAAGTAGCGTAAAACTCCAGCGGGTAATAAATCTTATACCAGCCCAGCCGGATGGCCGCAATGACATATGCCGCCGCATGCGCTTTAGGGAACATGTACTTGATCTTCAGGCAGCTGTCGATATACCATTGGGGAACGCCGTGCTCCAACATGGCTTTTTTATGCTCATCGGTCAAAAGCTTGGGCGCATTTCCCTTACGGGTGATCTCCATGATCTTAAAAGCCATATTGGGGTCCAGCCCTTTTTGGATCAGATAGATCATAATGCTGTCACGGGTACCGATAACCTCAGAAATGGTACAGGTCCCGTTTTTGATCAGTTCCTGGGCATTGCCCAGCCACACGTCTGTCCCGTGGGACAGACCGGAAATCTGCAAAAGATCCGCAAAGGTTTTGGGCTGCGCGTCAATCAGCATTTGCCGGACAAAGTTTGTTCCCATTTCCGGCAATGCCAGCGAACCGGTATTGCAGGAAATATCCTCTTCTGTCACCCCCAGAGCTTCCGGTGAGGTAAACAGGCTGAAAATCTTCGGGTCGGAGGTATCCACTTCCATAACCTTTACACCGGTCATATCCTCCAGATGCTTATACAGGGTGGGCACATCATGGCCCAGAAGGTCCAGCTTCAAAATGGTATCATGCAGCGAATGGAAATCGAAGTGGGTGGTCAGAATGCCGGAACCTGCGTCGTCCGCCGGGTGCTGGATCGGCGTGAAGTCGGCGGCCGCAAACTGGTTTGGCACGACCACCATACCGCCGGGATGCTGTCCGGTGGTCCTCTTGACCCCGGCACAGCCGGCTGCCAGCCGCAGTTCTTCCGACTTGTGGACGACTCTTCCCCGCTCTTCCATATATTTTTTTACAAAACCGTAAGCTGTCTTTTCCGCCACGGTTGAGATGGTGCCGGCTTTGAATACATGGGTTTTGCCGAACAGCTCCTCGGTGTACCGATGTGCCTGGTTTTGATATTCTCCGGAAAAGTTCAGGTCAATATCAGGCGCTTTATCGCCGTTAAAGCCCAAAAAAGTCTCAAAGGGAATGTCATGTCCGTCCCGATGGTAGGGAGTGCCGCATTCCGGACAGTTTTTGGGCGGCAGATCGAACCCCGAGCCATAGGAACCATCGGTAATAAACTCGCTGTGCTTGCAATGGGGACAAACGTAGTGGGGCGGCAGCGGATTGACCTCTGAAATTCCCGCCATTGTCGCCACGAACGAGGAGCCTACCGATCCACGGGAACCTACCAGATATCCATTTTCCACTGATTTCCAAACCAGCTTCTGGGCGATAATGTACAGCACGGCGAAACCATGCTTGATAATGGAGGTCAATTCCCGATCCAGCCGCTTGGCCACCAGCTCCGGTACCGGATCGCCGTAAATTGCCCGCGCTTTTCCCCAGGTGATGTTCTGCAAATCCTCTTCCGCCCCTTCGATGGTCGGTGTAAACGTGCCATCAGGGATCGGCTTGATCTTTTCCACCCGGTCGGCAATGAGGTTGGGGTTGGTCACCACCACTTCATAGGCTTTTTCCTCTCCCAGATAGGAAAATTCCCGCAGCATTTCATCGGTGGTGCGCAAATATAAAGGGGATTGCTGATCCGTATCTTTAAATCCCATACCCGCCAGCAGGATCTGCCGGAAGATATTATCCTTTTCGTCCATCATATGTACATCGCAGGTGGCGCACACCGGAATTTTCAGCGTATCGCCCAGCCGGACAATGGTCTGGTTGTAATTCCGAAGCTGTTCTTCGTCCCGGGCAGTGCCGTTGTGGACCATGAACATGTTGTTCTGGATTGGCTGGATCTCCAAAAAGTCGTAAAATTTGGCGATATTGCAAAGTTCGCCCCAGCTTTTTCCATCCACGACCGCTCGAAACAGTTCGCCCGCCTCGCAGGCGCTTCCCAAAATCAGCCCCTCCCGGTAACGAATCAACTCGCTCTTGGGGATGCGGGGCTTTTTATAATAATAGTCAAGATGGGACTTGGAGATCAGCTGATAAAGATTTTTCAATCCCGTCAGATTCTTGACCAGAATAATCTGATGGTAGGAATAGGCGTTTTTATAATCGACCCCGGACAATCCGGTGTTGATCTGCTGGATGTTTTGAATTTGCTTCTCTTTTTGCAGAATATCAGCCAGTTTGATATAAATTTCCGCCAGAATCCGCGCGTCGTCGCAGGCCCGGTGATGATTAAAATTGCCCAACTGCAGATGCTTGGCCACCGTGTCCAGCTTATGGTTGCGAAGCTCCGGAAACAGCTTCCGCGCGATAGGGACTGTGTCGACGGAGGTAAACGCATACGGCATCCCGCAGCGGCTGGCCGCCGCCTGGAGAAATCCCGTGTCAAACGGCGCGTTGTGCGCCACCAGCACGGCATCCTCTCCGCCGCAGAACGCATAAAACTGACGCAGCGCCTCCTCTTCCAGCGGTGCGCCGGCCACCATCTCGTCGGTAATGCCGGTCAATTGGGTGATCTTTTCCGGAATCGGGCGCTGGGGATTAACGAAAATATTAAAGGAGTCCTTCACCTGTCCATTCTCCAGCTTCACCGCGCCGATCTCGGTCATCCGGTCGTTGCCGGCGGAAAGACCGGTGGTTTCCAGGTCGAAAACAATATAAGAACCCATCAGCGGCATATCCTTCGCCCCATTGACGATCGGAATCATGTCGTTGATAAAATAACTTTCTACACCGTAAATAACCTTAAAGTCTCCGCCGGATTTGGCGATGGCCGCCGCGGCTCCCGCCGCTTCGGGAAACGCCTGGACAACGCCGTGATCGGTGATGGCGATCGCCTTGTGCCCCCATTCATAAGCCCGGTTGACCAGGTCTTTCGCGTTGACCACCGCGTCCATAGCGGACATTTTGGTATGTGCATGCAGTTCCACCCGTTTTTCGGGCGCCTTATCCTGCCGAATCAGCTTTTTCACCGTACAGATATCATAAGGCCGGATGGAAATTTCGCCATCGTATTTATCGTAGGAAGCCTCTCCCCGTACTAGCACCGTCTTTCCTTTGGTCAGTGGCTCATAGACCGACGCTTTTTCTTTTTCAGCAATGATTTTCATCACGTTGGAGCTGGTGTAATCGGTAAAGTGGATGGCCAAAATCACTTTGGAGCCATCCCGGGACTCACGGCTGTCCACCGCGAAAATATCGCCCCAAACGACCACTTTCCCACTCTCTGCGTCGATAGAATCCAGCGAAACCGGCTTTTCTTTGATTGCCCGTCCGGTAACAACCGCCAGGGAATCCCGGTCAAACGGCAAATCTCCCATGTCAAAGGCGATTGTCTGGCATTTGGCCGGCGCAGCTTTTTTCTCCTGCACTGCCTGCTGCTTTTCCTGCTGGATTTTTATGATTTTCTGGTGGTTTTCCTCTGCCGATTGGGTAAATTCTTTGGAATATTCCTCTAATTCGGTTACCCCATCGAAGGCGACTTCCACCTCGGCTCCGAACTCCTGGCGAAGAATTTCCTTGATGCGCCGATCGCTGCCGGCACTTTGCAAAAGCGCCAGTCCGCCCCGCTTCAGATGGATATGCATCACGCCGCCGTGATAATCGGCGCTGACGTCATCCAAAAATCCGTTGACCAGACAATTTCGATGGCGCAGCTCCTCCACCACCTGCGCAATATAGCTGCCGTCCAGCAGAGCCTGGTCATACCGGGGAGCCAGCACGCATTTTTTTAAGCGCAATTTTTCACACAGCTGCTTTTCCGCCGCATACAACTGACTTTTCTGCACAACAGCATCCAGCCGCAGGCCCACCCGCAGCTCGGCTTTTTCCCGGGAAACGGTCATGGACGCCACCTGCGCCTGCGCCATACAATCCGGCAAACCGGAACACAGGCCGCCAAACAGCGCTCCAAAACAGCTGGATTCCATAGCCCTTCCCCTTTCTCGTTCCTTACATTTTTTCGATCTCGGACAAAAGGACATTCAGGATGTCCTTTTCCGGGAATTTTCCTAAAACCTTTCCCTTTTTAAACAACAGCGCTTCTCCCGCGCCGCCGGCGATTCCGATATCCGCTTCTCTGGCCTCGCCCGGCCCGTTGACCGCGCATCCCATCACCGCTACCGTAATGGGCTTTTGGCAGTCCCGCAGTTTTTCTTCCACCTGGTTTGCCAGCGCAATCAAATCGATATTGGTCCGCCCACAGGTGGGACAGGACACAATACGCACTCCCTCATCTCGCACGCCGATGGCTTTGAGGATGTCTTTCGCCGCCGCGATTTCCCGCACCGGATCGTCGGTCAGGGATACGCGAATGGTGTCTCCAATCCCATCCATCAAAAGCGAACCGATGCCCGCCGCCGATTTGATCAGCCCCATCCGTTCCGTGCCCGCTTCGGTCACGCCCAAGTGCAAAGGATATGTGCACCGTTGGGCCGCCAGCCGGTAAGCCTCCACCATTGTTTTTACGTCAGAGGATTTCATAGAAATAACAATATCGTCAAAATCATTCTTTTCCAGCAGGGATACATGGCGCATGGCGCTTTCCACCAGCGCTTCCGCTGTGGGCGCGCCGTACTTTTCCAGCAAATCCTTTTCCAGCGAGCCGCCGTTCACTCCGATGCGAATGGGAATATTTCTGGATTTGCACGCTTTCACTACCGCCCGTACGCGGCTTTTATCCCCGATGTTGCCGGGGTTGATCCGCACCTTGTCAATTCCTGCCGCCGCGCATTCCAGCGCCAGCCGGTAATCGAAATGGATATCCGCCACCAACGGGATGCGGATCTGGCTTTTAATGGCGTCCACCAGCCGCACCGCCTCCATGTCCGGAATCGCCACCCGGACGATCTCGCAGCCGGCTTTTTCCAACTCCATCGCCTGCCGGACATTGCCTTCCACATCCGCCGCAGGCCGATTGAGCATCGACTGGATGCTCACCGGTGCGTCCCCGCCGATGGGCACCTCACCTGCTTTTACCTGCTTGGAAACACGAATCATCCCATTCACCCCCGGATCGTCAAATTTATCCTCGGAAGAGCCGTACAATATCGTTAAAGGTTACAACAATCATCAATCCGAACAACAGCACAAAGCCCAGCGCATGGACGTACCCTTCGTATTTGGGATTGACCGGCTTGCCCCGCACCGCCTCGATCAGCAAAAACAAAAGCCGCCCGCCGTCCAGCGCGGGGATTGGCAAAAGGTTAAACACGCCGAGGTTGATGGTGATAAACGCCGCCAGCATCAAAAACGAAGTCAGTCCCATGGAACTTGCTTCCCCCACGGCAGACGCCACCCCCACAGGCCCGGACAGCTGGTTGATCCCGAATTTACCGGTGACGATGTCGATCAGCGAGGTCCATACCAGTTTCGCCACTGTCCCGGTGTAGAAAAATGCCTGACGCAGGACGCCGCCCACGGTTTTTTCCTTGCCGTACACTTTGAAATCCAGCGTTGTGGTAACTGTTCCGTCCTCCATTTCCTCTGTCGAAAACGGAACACCGGTCAACTCCATTTTCTGGCCGTCCCGCAGAACGACCATATCCACAGCACCGTCGGAATCCCGCATCATGGTATAGATAATATCATAGTCGATGTGAATAGCCGAGCCGTTGATTTTTAAAATTTTATCGTCCACCTGCAGCATCTGGCTGCTGGAAGCCCCGTCCTCAAACCGGGCGACGGTGGTGGTGCCGATGGCATTTTGCTGGCTGACAACGATCACCAACAGCAAAAAGCCCAGCAGAAGATTCATCAGCGCGCCGGCGACAACAATTCCAATCTTGTTCCAAACCCTCGCCTTCGAAAAAGATCCTTCTTCCTCGCTTTCCTCGTCTTCGCCCTCCATACTGACGAATCCGCCGATTGGCAGCAGGCGCAGCGCATACTGCGTATCCTTTTTGCGGGTTTTCCAAATCACCGGACCCATGCCCAGCGCGAATTCATTGACTTTGACGCCCGACAGTTTGGCGGTGATAAAATGGCCGAATTCATGGATAAAAATCAGCACCCCGAATAAGAGGACGGTCAAAACAATACCCAAAGTCGAAATCCCCCTTTGCCGCGTTTTGCAGCTCTCTTTTTGTGAAAAACAAGAACAGGCGGTCTGTGTACCGCTCTGCTCCGATGAAAAATCATTTATTCCGATAGAATGTTTGGAAAGCCTTTATCCGCAATGCTCTCTTACGAACCGGCGCGCTTCTTTTTCTGCCCAGAACACATCCTCCAGCGTATAATCCAGCGGCATCCGCTGGGCAAAAGCCGCCTGCTCCACCAGTTCGCCGATCTGCAAAAACCGGATTTTTTCTGCCCGGAACAACGCGACCGCCTCTTCGTTCGCCGCATTGGCGGCACAAGGATACAATCCTCCCATCCGGGCCGCATCAACACAGACCCGCAAGCAGGAGAACGTATCCGTATCCGGGCGATAGAAAGTCAGCTTGCCGTAGTCCGCCAGCGAAAGCGGCTTCACTTCGCTTGGCTTACGATCCGGATAGGTCATGGCATATTGGATGGGGATCTGCATATCCGGTACCCCCAATTGGGCGATGCAGGAACCATCCACAAATTCCACCATCGAATGGATCACGCTTTCCCGGTGGACCACCACCTCGATGTCATCCACCGGCTTTTGGAACAGCCAGCTGGCCTCAATGACCTCCAGGCCTTTGTTCATCAAAGTGGAAGAATCGATGGTCAGCTTGGCGCCCATGACCCAGTTGGGATGGCGCAGCGCCTGCTTCACCGTGACCTGCTCTAATTCTTCCCGCTTTTTCCCGAAAAAGGGACCGCCGGAAGCGGTTAAAATAATTTTATGCAGCGCATCCTTCTTAGGATTCCCCTGCAAGCACTGAAAAATTGCCGAATGTTCGCTGTCTACCGGCAGGATGCGCACCTTTTTTTGCCGTGCCGCATTCATGACCAGTTGTCCGCCGGCCACCAGGGTTTCTTTATTGGCAAGAGCCAAGTCTGTCCCCGCTTCAATGGCAGCCAAGGTCGGCCGCAGGCCAATCATGCCCACCACCGAATTGAGCACCAAATCGTTTTCCGGCAAAGACGCGATATAGCAAAGGCCCTCCATCCCGCACAGGACCTGCGTGCCGGTATCCGCCAAGCGGATTTTCAAGTCCGAAGCCGCCTGCGGGTCCATCATGACCGCGTACCGGGGCGAAAAGGCCCTGGCCTGCTGCTCGATCAAATCGGTGCTTGTATTGGCGGAGATAGCTTCCACCCGGTATCCCAATCGGCGTATTACCTGCAGCGCCTGCGTTCCGATCGAGCCAGTGGAACCCAATATCGTAATTCTTTTCTGTTTCATACACGTCCTCCAAAGCGGCCGTTAGACAATGGGAAACAGCCGGATAAACAAAAACAAAAGAGGCGCCACAAAGAAAACGCTGTCGAACCGGTCCACGATTCCGCCGTGGCCGGGCATCAAAGAGCCGTAATCCTTCACGCCGCACTGCCGTTTCACCAGCGAAGCGGACAGATCCCCCAGCATCGAAACCAATGATGCTGCCGGCGTTAAAAACAGCAGAAAAAGATAATTGATTTCCAGATGGATATCCCAAATGCCGGCACAGATCCACTGATACAGCCAGGACAGCAGAAACACCGTAGCGATGCAGAATACGACGCCGCCCACAGCGCCTTCCACTGTTTTTTTCGGACTGATTTCCGGTGCCATTTTATGTTTGCCCATCGTAACGCCGAACAAATACGCGCCTGTATCGGTCAGCCAGGCCAAACCAAAGACCAAAAGGATATAATAGATTCC
>JBJEQT010000085.1:0-3062 GCA_051881895.1 Oscillospiraceae bacterium | reverse complement strand
ACACATGCAACACAGGTACCGGAAACATTGTTCGGACGCCCGGACAACAGCATCATAGAAGGATTTTCCTCCTGGCGGAGACCTTCTGTCGTCATTTCAAAAACGCCGATCTCATTGGTAGAGCCATAACGGTTTTTGACCGCACGCAAGATGCGGTAAGATAAGTGCCTCTCACCCTCAAAGTATAAAACAGCGTCGACAATATGTTCCAGCACTTTTGGACCCGCAATGGCGCCATCTTTATTGACGTGCCCCACCAAAAAAATAGAGATTTCTTCGCTTTTTGCCACACGTGCCAGAATCTGTGTACATTCTCTAACCTGTGTCACGCTTCCAGAGGAGGAGCTGATGGCGGCAAAATTCATGGTTTGTATAGAGTCTACCATCACAATATCCGGTTTCGTTTGAACAATGGCATGCACAACATTTTCAATATCAGTCATAGAAGCAAGCATCAGGTTCTCCGTCGCCACTCCCAATCGGTTTGCGCGAAGTTTTACCTGCGCCCGGCTTTCTTCTCCCGATACATAAAGAATTTTCTGATCTTTTCCTAAATATTCGCAGATCTGAAGCAAAAGCGTGGATTTTCCGATGCCGGGGTCTCCTCCAAGCAAAATCAGAGAACCTCTTACGATTCCCCCACCCAGCACGCGGTCTAGTTCGCTGATGCCTGTATGGTAACGTACTTCCCCATTCGAGTCAACATCTCGAAGCTTCATAATATCGTTGGGATTATATCCCGCCGGAGCAGCAGTTCCAAAAGAAACAGCAGCAGACGGCGCTTTCGCGGGCGATTGCCGTACTTCTTCAGAAAAGGTGTTCCATTCTCCACACTCCGGGCACCGACCGTACCATTTGGGAGATTCATATCCACATTGGGAGCACACATAAATTGTTTTCGCAGCTTTTGCCATCCCATCTACCATCCTTTACGACTGATCTGCCAGACAGTTCATGAGCGCCATACAGATCGAAAATGCAATTTGGTCCTGGTATTCTTCGTCAGTCAACCGGGCCGCTTCTTCCCGATTAGACAGAAATCCGCATTCAACCATGACCGCTGGCTTTGTTGCCTGATACAAAATGTAAATATCTTTTGTAGCCTGTTTGATCTCACGGGTATTATCCGGCTGGAGATAACCAGTAATTGTTTTTTGCAGCATTTCAGCCAATTCCTCACTTTGCGCGCAGTTTTTTCCATAAAACACCTGCGTACCGTGGGCGCTGCTTTTAGAATATTGGTTTTGATGAATGCTGATTAAAATGCCCGAATCGGTATCTTCCAACAATTTTAATCGATTCTTTAAATCAGAAGTTTTTTGTTGACGTACCGTTTTAGCGTCTGCACTATGAATGGATACGTCGCTGTTTCTGGTGAGTATGGTCTGAAACCCATAAGTCTGCAGCATGGTATCCAGCTTCAGCGCAATGGATAGATTGATCTCTTTTTCAATTTGCCCGTCGATACCGATGGCTCCGCCGTCCATTCCCCCGTGGCCCGCATCGATAATCACCACCGGTGTGGCAGAATACTCGGCAAGAGTAGGCGCGGTTTGCTGTATTCGAAAAAAAATACCAGTTAAACTGACAAAGCATAAAGCGGAACAGGAAAAAAGAATCCAAAAAGCACTCGTTTTTCTTTTCATCCCAACCTCACCTCATAAAAATTTATGAAGTGCGTGTACCGGATTATGCTTTGAAAAGTTATTTCTTTTTGGAGGAGTCTTTTTTGTAGAGAATATTGTATACCACCGGAATTTCCCGGAACGTTATATAATACCCAAAATGGCTGACCAAAGGCAGTATAAACTGATATGCTACCAGAAAGATCATGCCCAGCCAAGTACCGTTGGTTCCTGCAGGAACAGCAAAATCAATCAATTCCCGCAGGTGGATATTGAGAAGAAGATAAATCGAATTGATATTTTCTGCCACACCCCAAAAGGTCAAAAAAGGAATAATCGTTGTCAGCATGTGTGGAATCATGACAATCAATCCCGCTTTTAATCCTTTACGCGGCTCTTGCAGCGAAGCGATGCTGTAAGGAATTTCCTCTGGGTAATGTTCCTTATAACGCAATATTTTCCGGTCCTGATCCGCTTGTCGGGAAGCTACATAATACGGAAAAATACTGTACATAAAAAGATACACAACCGCCATAAAAAGGCTCTGCCAAAAATTCGCTTGCTGAATATTTAAAATGCGGTCTATGCAAAAACAAACAAAAATTCCGAATACCGAGCCCATAAACAATTTGACGCAAAATACGCTAAATGATGTTTGTTTCATAAAATTCCGTTTCCTTTCCCTCGTCGATTGGATAGCCGCTATCATTTTTGCTTTATACGATCCGGATGTTAAGCGTATCGGTACTGCTGGTAGGATTTGCTTTATTGGAAGAAATGATAATGACCGGATCTCCTTTTTTGACAATCCCGGTCTCCTCGGCCTTTTTCAAAGCTTGCCGGGTAATTTCGTCAGAGGAACATTTTTCTTCTCCGCTGATCGCGGTAATCCCCCAGTTAAGCGCTAATCGGCTGCACACCGTTTCAGAGGTCACAACGGCGATAACCGGACAGTTTGGCCGATATCCGGCCATGGTCCGGGCAGCTTTTCCCGTTTTGCTTTCTACGATAATTGCTTTTGCACCAATATGGATAGCGGCGCTTTTCGCGCTCATGCAGATGGTGTTGCGAAAAGAGGGATCTCCGAGCTGCGGCTGAAGAACAATTTCCTGTTTGGTCAGATATTCTTCGTTGGATTCCGCTTCTCTGCAAATAGACGCCAGCGCCTTGACGCTTTCTACCGGATACTGTCCGGCCGCCGATTCGCCGGATAACATAACAGCGCTTGTCCCATCATACACGGCATTGGCCACATCGCTGATCTCGGCTCGGGTCGGGCGTGGAGAATAGGTCATGGATTCCAGCATCTGTGTTGCGGTGATGACATATTTTCCGTTGGCAATGCACTTACTGATCAGCATTTTCTGAATGGCAGGCAGCTTAATGAAAGGAATTTCTACTCCCATATCCCCTCTGGCCACCATGATACCGTCGCTT
>JBJEQT010000084.1:0-3143 GCA_051881895.1 Oscillospiraceae bacterium | reverse complement strand
TATGACGAGGTTTATGTTATGGATTTGCGGTCCATACCGGTAAAAATGAGCGAATTTTTAGCGGAAAATTCATTTGACGATGTATTGATTCTTTATAATTTTATGAATTTTTCATCGGATACAAACCTTGCGAAACTGAGATATTAAATAAAAATAAAAGCCCTTGGCATTGCCAAGGGCTTTTTCAATATAAAATTTTATTTATCCAACGTAGAGAAAACAACTTTGCCGTCACAGATGGTCAGGCAGACTTTAATATCCCGCATTTCTTCCATCGAGGCGGTGAAGACATCTCCGTCCAGAACGGCGATATCAGCCCATTTTCCGGCTTCCAGAGTTCCTACACGGTCTTCGCGGGCCATGCCGATCTGATTGTTGATGGTCCAAGCTTGCATTACTTCGCCCACTGTCATTGTATGTTTGCCGTCATAAGCAGGGGAGGTATCTTTCCCCAAACGGCCGCTGACGCAATGATAAATCGACTGTGCGACATCCGGGATAAATAAAGGCAAATCCGTCTGCGCACCAACTTTTACGCCGGCGTCAACCATGGCGCGATAGTTGTTATGACGATCCATGCGCCATGCTCCATACTTTTTGGACATTTCGCCAAGTCTTTCCTGGCTGCCAAAAGCGCCCATTTGCAGGCAAACTTCAGCAGGCGTGTCCATTTTAGCCATTCTCTTTAAGTCATCCGGATGGATAACAGAAGTGAAGAAAACAAATCCCTGACGGTTAATCAAACGGCCGTTTTCGTCCTTTTGGCACTTATCATATATATCTAGGATGCGGCGGACAGAAGCGTCGCCGCCGGCGGTCAAGGTGCTGCGCAGGCCGACGCGATCGATTTCCAAAACCCATTTTTCCAGCGATTCGTAATCGAAATCATGGAAAACGCCAATCTTTTCTTTGCCGAAGTCTTCCGGATATTCACCGTCTTCGGTCAGCAGTTCACTGGCGGGATAATACAAATTATAGCCGTTAAAGAACAACTTATCGCTATTGAAGTTGTTCTTGGCCCAAACGCCGTAAGGAACATTCGGAAGATCAGCTACAGCCTGAGACATAAAAGCGATACGAAGGGTGAGACGGTCTTCATCTTCCAGTTTGCGCAAAACGTTGGTAAAACCATAGAACTCGTCGAATCCCATTTCCATGGTAGTAGTAATGCCGCGGCTGTTCAGAAGCTTCATGTATTCCACAAAGTCATCTACCACGAAATCCTCATCAGAGAGATATGCGTTCATCGCGCGCCAGTTTCCTTCAGCGAACACATGTTCCGGATCAATGCGATAAAATTCCAACGCCATGGTATTCAGCCAAGCCTGACGTCTGCTTGCGTGAACGATAATCACCGGGCGATCCGAAATAATCCGATCCAGCGCCTCAGGGCCAGGAATTTTTCCGCCTACGTTGGCCCAATCAATTCCATGGCCAAATACGATTTTCTTTAGCGGATGTTTATCGGCATAATCTTTGATGATATCAAGCACTTCATCCAGAGATTTGACATTTGTCAAATCGGCGCCCAAAAATCCAAATTCATATCCGGTAAAAAATGAATGGGTGTCGGTAAAGCCGGGAGAAATCACGCGGTCTCCCAAATCATAAACTTTGGTATGACTGTCAATCCATTGATCTTTCTCTGAAATCGGACCAACACCGGCAATCAGGCCGCCTTTGACCGCAACATACAATGGAGCTGGCTCCAAAGTTTTAGCAGTAAAAACATTTTTGGAATACAGCAAAATATCTGCCGCCATCATTAACAACTCCTTTAAAATTCTTAATTGGAACAAATTAATGATAGCACACAAGACGACTTAAGACAAGATAAACAAAAGTTTTTTCAGAAGCTTTCTATTGGATAATCTGTTGTTTTGCCCTCTCCTCAATTTCGCTAAATTTTGATTTAGCGAAATTGAGTATTTCGTTTTCATCGTTTCCCTTTTATCTTGTTTATTTGCCAAAATCCTTTTGTCGTTTTATAATAAGTGTATTAACCCAATGGAGGTTTTGGATTTTATGAATGCCGCTGTTTTAAAAAATTGCCCGCAATTGCTGCGAGACTTTCTTTTTTACATGGAAACGATTCGTGGTCGTTCCTCCAGAACGGTCGAAGCATATTATACGGACCTTCACACTTTTTTTTGCTTTATGAAGATTTACAAAGGCTTTTCTGACCCCAAGCTTCCGTTAAAAGAAATTGATATTTCAGATATCGATTTGGAATTTATCCAATCGATTACCCTTTCGGATGTATATGAATATTTAAATTATACCATGACGGAACGGGATAATAACGCAAAAACCAGAGCCAGAAAAGTATCTTCGCTCCGGTCGTTTTATAAATATTTAACAACAAAAGCCAATGTTTTGGAAGAAAATCCTATCCAGGAACTGGAAATTCCCGCTTTAAAAAAGTCGTTGCCTAAATACCTTTCGCTGGAACAGAGTTTGGAGCTTCTTTCTCATGTAGACTCTTCCTCCCCCCAACGGGATTACTGTATGGTAACCCTTTTTTTGAATAGTGGGATATGGCTTTCTGAATTGGTCGGCCTGAACCTTTCCAGTATTCATTTTACCACAAAAACAATGACGGTTCTGGGAAAAGGCAACAAAGAACGTCTCCTTTATTTGAACGATGCCTGTATTCACGCTCTGGAAGATTATTTAAAGGAGCGCTCTCAGATAAAAAGCATAAAAGATAAAAACGCCCTGTTTCTTTCAAGCCGTGGGACCCGCATTACCGCACGAAGAGTGCAGCAAATCGTCCAACGCTCACTGGAGCAGGCCGGATTATCCGGTCAGGGCTTTTCTACGCATAAGCTGCGGCACACCGCGGCCACCCTGCTTTATCAGCAAGGCGGCGTGGATATCCGAGTGCTGCAGCAAATGTTAGGTCATGTCAATCTCGGCACGACAGAGATTTATACCCATACGTCCAGCCAACAGCTAAAAGACGCCGCGGAAAGTTCCCCGCTGAAAAACGTCCGTCCGCCTAAGGGAAAAAAGGAAAAATGAATCTGTATCAGCCATCATAACGTAATGCATCAACCGGTTTCAGATTTGCAGCCTTGAAAGATGGATAGTCTCCAAAAATTAATCCGTTGGCAACAGAAAAGCAAACGGATAATAAAATG
>JBJEQT010000083.1:0-14046 GCA_051881895.1 Oscillospiraceae bacterium | reverse complement strand
TTTTAAGGTGGGGTCCGCCCCCAAAGGTGTCTGATCCTCGTTCTCTTAGGAGGCGAATGCTCTATCCTGCTGAGCTACGGGCGCATATTGTGAAAAGAGGAAAAATACGAAAAAAGCAGCAGAGCAGCCCTTATGACTTCCTAAAACAAAACGGAGAAACATCAAACAGACGCCAATTTCCCGGCGGGTTCGATGCCGAATCACGGAGCCGGCGCCTTTTGGTGTTTATGCAGGTATGCCTGCGGTATCACGCGGTAGGGCAACAGGTGGGACGCGTGTGCCGTCTGGCTGCGTGATAAGCGCAAAAGAAGGCGTCCGGCGAAAATTTCGCCGGAGCCCGATTGCGTTAAAAAGAAACTGATTATTCTTCGCTCAGGTAGGGAACACCATGCCCAAAAGCGCCTTCTACCATGCAGGAGTTAGCCGAGTATTCTGCGGCAAAATCCAGCGCGTGTTTGATGATTTCAGATTTGTCCGCGGCGTTGAATCCGTCATGGCCGATGAAATCATACAAAAATGCGGAAATGAACGCGTCGCCAGCACCCATGGTATCCACTACATGCTCTTTCCAATGGGGCGCCTGGGTGTAAAAACGATCGCCGTCATAGCAGGTGGAGCCTTCGCTGCCGCGGGTTCCAACGCAGATCTTCGCGCCCAGGGTATGCGCTTTGATCAGCTGTTCCTGCATTTCGGTCGTGGTCATGTGGCTGCAGGAGAGAAGAACAAAATAGCAGCTGGGGCAAACTTTTTCCATTACGCCTTCTTTCATATGATCCAAAGAAAAGTCGTAAGAAATTTTGATGCCCTCGCCCGCCAGCTCCGGCAGGTACTCTTCAATAAACGCACCGTTGCTGGTGTGCATCACGTCAAAGCTTTTGATATACTCGATATCTTCCTTGGAAAATCCCTCGTAGGCCAGCATCCGGCGAATCGCACCCTGCAGGGGATTACGGCGGCCATTGGGAGAGCCCTGGAACACCCGGTCATTGTCGATGACTTTATAGCGGGAAAAAGCGTTGGGCGCATGATAAAAATGGGAGTGGGAGTAATCCAGACCGATTTCATCCATGGTTTTCTTCATGTGATCTGCAACATAGTCGTCGCCGAACGCACCGATAAACGCGGACTGCGCACCGCACAGCTTGGTATTAACCGCAATATTCAAAGCCTGGCCGCCGGGATACATCATACCGTTGGACAGGTTTTTATCGACCATGCAGTCGCCGACACCAATTACTTTTACCATAATTTCCACCTCTTTCATAGATTGAGCCTGTCATTATCTTATCAGAAAAAAGCAAAGATGTAAACTCACAAAGCGCGGTTTCTTTTTCGTGAAATAACAATTTTGAAGGGAGAATTTTAGGCAGTTTGCGCCTTTTGCTTGTGGAAAAAAGCATTGCCGGAGAGAACGACCCCTTCTCGCCCAGCATGGATAGCGCCGGTCAGGACGAAAGGGAACGCCGGTGCTGCAGATGGATACCGATATGGCCGATCCCCAGCAAAACGGCGGACAATCCCAGCCACAAAACGCGCCCATATATGGCAAGCAGAAGAAATGCCAGCACCGGCAGAGAAGCTCCGGCCACCGGAACGCCCCAAAAGCTGCTATAAAAATCCGCCAGTGTCCGCTTACTGCAAAAATAACGAACCCACCAGGCCTCGTACATCAGCATCAGTAAAAAAGAGCCGGTCAGCCAAAAAATCCACGGAGAAAGCGGACGCAGATTATAATCGGAGAAGCACACGGAAAAAACGCTGACACAAACCTCCCCGGTACGCTCCATGGCTAAAAGCGCGCGGCTTTCCCCTTCGGCGGAATACCCCTGCGGTTTGCAGCGGGTCCAGGCCAGATTGGGAAGGATCAGCATCAAAAGCCAGATACAGCCGATATAAGAAAATCCCCAATGCCCCATTTTTACTCCCCCAATGCGCTTTTGTCAGATGACAGTACATTTTTTGCCGCATGAAAAAAACGGCCTGGAAAAACCAGGCCGTAAAAGGCTCATTAGTCTTTAAAAGGAACGCCATGGCCGAAGGAGCCCTCGATCATGCAGGATTTGGCAGAATAATCCGCCGCAAATTCCAGCGCTTTGGAAATGATCTCGGATTTATCCTCCGCGTCGTAACCGCCGTTGTCGATGAACTGATACAAAAACGCGGAGATGAATGCGTCGCCAGCGCCCATGGTATCTACGACGTTCTCCAGCCAGTGAGGCGGCTGATGATAGAACCGGTTGCCGTCATAGCAGATGGAGCCCTTGCTGCCCCGGGTGCCAATGCAGATTTTTGCGCCGAGCGTATGGGCTTTGATCAGCCGCTCCTGGGTCTCGGTCTCGCTCAAATGGCTGCAGGAGAGCAGGACGAAATAAGCGTTGGGGCAGATCTGTTCCATGTAACCCTCTTTTTCATGCTCCAAAGAGAAGTCGAAAGAGATTTTGATGCCCTGCGCTTTAAAATCCGGATAATATGCTTCAATGCCGCTGTCGTTGGAGCAATGGACCACATCAAACGTTTTGATGTAAGCCATGTCCTCTTCGGAAAAGCCCTCGTAATCCAGCATCTGGAACAGCGCGCGGGTCATGGGGTTGATTTTTTTGGGGGGACGAACGAACACCCGGTCGTTGTCGATGACCCGGTAGTGAGCGGCGCAGTTGGGAACCGGATAGGTGTGGGAATGGGAGTAGTCGATGCCGATTTCATCCAGGGTCTTTTTCATGTGCTCCGCCACATAGTCGTTGCCGAAGCAGCCGATGAACGCGGATTCCGCGCCCAGAAGATGCATGTTGACCGGGATGTTCAGGGACTGGCCGCCGGGATACATAATACCGGAGGTCAGGTTTTTATCGACCATGCTGTCTCCGATGCCGATGACTCTTACCATAATGATAACCTCATTTCGTTGATATTGTCTGATCTATTTAGCCAAACGGCAGAAGCCGTATGAAACTAATCCTCTTTATCGATTTTGCATCCATGGCCGAATGCGCCGGGGGTCATACAGGCTTTGGCCGCCCAGGCCGACGCATAAGCCAGCGCATGGCGGATTTTTTCTTCCCGCTGCTGCTCGGTGCGGGCCTGAAGCCCCTGAGAACCAACAAAGTCCACCAGAAATGCGGAAATGAATGCGTCGCCGGCTCCCATGGTGTCCACCGCGTCGCATAAATCGGGTTTTTGCG
Organism: Oscillospiraceae bacterium; assembly: GCA_051881895.1. Lineage (GTDB taxonomy): Bacteria > Bacillota > Clostridia > Oscillospirales > Ruminococcaceae > UBA3818. The sequence goes on along the minus strand of JBJEQT010000083.1, from coordinate 10,867 downwards.
TGTAGAAACGGTTGCCATCATACAAGGTCGCGCCTTCGTCGCCTTTGGTTGCAATGGCAATGCGGGTGCCCAGCGTATGCGCTTTGACCAACCCTTCCATCATTTGGGTTTCGGTCATTTTGCTGGCGGAAAACAGGCTGATATCCACATACGGGGCCACGTTTTCCATAAATCCGGGCTTCAGATGGTCGTTGGAATAATCATAGGACAGCACCATGCCCGCCGCTTTCAACTGAGGCAGGTATTCATCCATATGGGCGGTGTTGCAAAGATGGGCCGCGTCAAACGTTTTGATATAGTCCATATCCTCGCCGGACAGACCGTAAAACGGCAGCATAAAGCGGATCGCCATCTGCAAAGGGGAAATCGGCCGAGGATTGGTTCCGCCCCAGACACGTTCGCCGTCGATGACCTGATATTTGGTAGCGGCGTTGTCCGTGTGTACGATATGGCTGTGACTGCGGTCTACGCCCAGCTCATCCAGGGTTTTTGCCAGGTGCTGGCCCAAAACGTCGTCGCCGATGCAGCCGATAAAGCCGGCCTGTGCTCCCTGCAGCTTGGCGTTTACGGCAATATTCATTGCCTGGCCGCCGGGATAGGCGATCATATCCGTGATGTTTTTGTCCATTTTGGCATCTCCGATGCCGATGATCCGAACCATTTTATTCCATCCTTTCTTTCAGATGTACCGCCCAGCGCCAAAACGAAAACCGCGCAGGGTGTCCTTCCTTTTTCTATGCTACCATACAAAAATTTTTCTGTAAAGACCTCATAGGACGTTTATAACGAAAATCAGGCTTTTGCCTGATTTTTCCTGTGCCCTTTTGGTGGGTCCGCCAAAAAAATCCGGCGGGAAATCCCGCCGGATAAAATCGTGAAAAAGAGTGCTGCTCCGCCGCGGAACGACTGTCCCCGGGCAGAAAAGAGATTCTGTTTTACCGAAGGCTGCCGGATAACGCCCGCCGTTCCTCGCGCTGCTTCTGCCCAAAATAGCGGAAAATCAGAAGAATACAAATGGCCAGCAGCGCCATCGATGCCAGATAAATGCTTTTTGGGTTGAGCCGGTACAGAAAACCGGACAAACTGCCTGCCAGCGCTGATGTCAAAGAGATCAGCACGTTTTTCAAAGCGTAGATGCCGGAGCGCTCTTCTTCCGGAGAGGCCTCTGCCATCAGTGCGTCCAAAAAGGGGCGGCACAGGCCAAACCCAACGGAGAACAGCGCAACCGAGAGGATGGTCCAGACGATGCTGCCCGAGGGGATGAAAATGCGGGAAACCATGGAAAGAATCTGGATGCCGAGGCCTACGGTCAGAGAAAACAATTTATTAAAGTGGCTCATGGCCGGAATGGCGAACAAATAAACCGCCAGCATAAAAAGGGAGTTGACGATGCCCAGCACGGAGATCACCGCGGCGTCCAACCCGACAACATCGGTGAGATAAGGGGCAAAGTAAAGGCTGGAGTAAGCGCCGATGGGCTGATAGGCGCTGAAAAGCACAACAATCGTCAGCACGCAGCTCAGCTTATGATTGCCGCTGGAGACGACGCTCTTCATCTGCGCCAGGCTGTTTTTCAGCGTACCCCAATAGCTGACAGAGCGGGAGCGTTCCACTGCCGCGCGGCCCATGTCCGTTTCGTGAAATTGAAAATGCCGGTGGATGATCATGATGAACATGCAGATGGAGCCAAACAGCAAAAATCCCCGTTCGGCTTTTACCACTCCCAGATTGCCTACGATAATGCCCGCGATGGGGGTGAAAAAGCCCGCCAGGATATCGATAATACCAAACATATTAAAGGAGGTCAGCCGCTGTTCGTCGTCGGCGTCCTCGATCAAGATCAGCTGCCAGCCGATGTCGCTGATCTTGCTGAAGGCACAGACAATTTGCGCGACGGCAAACATCCAGAAGCTATGGGCGAAAAAGTTTAACAGCGCCGATCCCGGCCAGCTGATCAGGCCAAAGAGGATCGTTGTCCGGCGGCGGCCCAATTTATCCACCATCACCCCGGCAAACAGCGCCAGAACGGTGCCCACGATAAAGTTTAAGGAAATCAAAAAGCCGATTTGGACGTCGGTAACACCCTGACTTTTCATATAAAGGCTCAGATAAAAGCTGTAAAACCCATAAGGGATCGACCAGAATGGCTCATGGAAGACCGCTACCCGGGCGTTGCCCCGCAGTTCCCGCAGGGATTGCAGCACCGTTTTTTTCTGCGCCATGGGAAGGACCTGCCTTTCTGTGTGAAAAATAGGCCCGCGGACGGGCAAATCCCAATATACCGGGGGAAAAGAACCTTGTCAATATGGTTTTAAAAGGACTTTTTCACTTAAACGTTTTCGTGTTTATTTTTGGTAATATTCACCGCAAATTACAAAAAAGCAGTCCTTGGCTATGTGTTTTGTATCCACAAAAAAAGAGCCCGACGCCAAGGCCAGACTCTTTTTTGCAGTTGGATTCAGGCTTGGGAAGCGGCGTTTTCTTCCGGAAGAGGCGCAAGCCCCTCGACGGCGTGGTATACCCGTTTTTTCCAGAAGAAAATAACGCTGAAAAGGATACGCACGATCTGATCCAGCGCGATGGCCCACCACAGGGCGACGATATCCCAGTGGAATACCCAGCCGGACAGGCAGCACAGCACCACCCGAACCAGCCAGATGCCGGTAAACGAAATGACCATCGGGGTGTATTTATGGCCTGCCGAACGGATGGTACCGTTAAAAATCTTGGACAGGTTTTGAGGGATTTGGGCAAATCCCATGATGAAAACATATTTCATGCCGATTTCGATCAGTTCCTGTTTATCGGTCAAAAGGCTCATGAGCAGGCGGGGGCAGAAAAACAGTACCGCGCAGGTAAAGACGCTGATCGTCATGGAGATGCGGATCAGCTGCTTAAAATACATTTTATAAAGCGCGTCGTTTCGCTGGCCGATAGCGCGGGCCGCGAGGGTCGTGGAAGCGGTGATGAAACCGACCGACAGCATATCGCACACCCCTTCGGCCTGAAGCCCCAGCTGATAGGCGGCATAGCTGTTGGTGCCATAGGAAAGAATGACACGGCTGATGATGATGGTGGCAAATTGCCACAGCAGATTTTCACAGGAGGCGGGCAGGCCGGTGGTGTAAATATCCCGCAGGTAATTCCCCTCCAGGGAGAAAAACCTCTTTCCGTGATCCGCGCCGTGGAACAGGCCGACACGCTTGTGGTACAAAAGCACCAGGCCGATCAGCGCGCCGCAGATCTGGGCGCTGACCAGCGCCAGTCCCGCGCCGGATAAGCCCAGGGCGGGGCATCCCAGGTTGCCGAAGATCAGAAGCCAGCCCAGCACGATATTGATAATATTGACGATCCCAGCGATCATCATAGGGGTTTTGGTATTGCCCTGAGATTGGAACGCGGCAGTGACAAAGCAGGTAATGGCCACGAACGGCAGTCCGACGGACAAAATCTGCAGGTAGCCGACGGCATAGGACATAATATCCGCGTCAGAGGTGAAAAGGCGGATGAACCAGCGGGGAAAAGCCGCGATCAGCCCGGTGATGACCATGCCCAGCGGGACCGCGGTCGCGAAAGCCTGCTCCACGGTGCGGCGGCATTTGTCCCGCCGCCCTTCCCCGAAATACAGCGCGGCCACAACAGTCACGCCGATGGCCAGGCCCTTGAACAGGGATAAATATGTGTTGGTGATTCGTCCGCCCACGCCCTGCGCTGAAATTTCCAGCGCGGTCAAACGGCCTACCATGGCAGTGGTGACCAGCGAAGCGGAGGTGGTCAGAACGTTTTCCAGGATCATTGGAATCAGCATCCGGTAAATCTGACGGGATACATCTTTTTTGTTATACATGTTGCAATAGCCTCTTCTGCCGCCTTTTGCGGCGGTTGATGATATTCGGCAGCTTTCACCGGCACGGCGAAAAATCTGCGCGGTTAAAAAAGCCAAATGGCATGCCAAAAGTACCACCATTTTAGCACACGGAAGCTACAGGGGCAAGGCGGAAATTCCGATAAAAACGTTTACCTGAAAAAAAGGCCGAAAAATTTCAGAAAACCCTTTCCCGGAGGGCTTTTCGCAAAGCTTTTTGTGCGATTTCACCAAATCGGGTTTTGCGGGCGGCGTTTTTCGCCTGTTGGATGATGGAAACTTTCATATGGATGCTTCAAAACAGCTCCAGGAACCATCCGGTTTGCAGTTTTAGCGGACCGGGAACGTTCCCCTTTCATAACAGGCCGTTATTTGACGATAAAAATCCGCCGGGCAGAAGGCCCGGCGGACTTGATTTTGTAAAAAGGGAATTTTGTTTTTAAGGTTATTGCCCCGCTTCGGCAGAGGATTGCGTTTCCCCGGTTGTTTCGGCAAACGCATCCGGATATGCTTTTTGGGCCATATCCTCCAGCATATCGAACATGCGCTTCCCCTGGCGTTCAAAAGCGGTGAAGGGATAAGAATAGACGATGTCGTGGATGGTCGCCTGCAGGCCTTTGTAATTGGCATTCTGCTCCAACATGGGAATGGTGATATCCTCATTGCAGAAGATCACATCCGGGTCGTACTGGCCGATGAAGTCTAACGGATAGGTCCAGCCGCCGTAAGCGCCGGCAGCGTTTTCCAACCCAATGGCCTCCAGCATCGCGCCTTCGAACGTATCGCCGGTGGCAACCGTGAAATCCAGCATCCGCAGGTAAACTGCCGACAGCCTTTTGCCGCCGCCCCGGACATAGGAATCCACCTTTTCCTGGACGCTTTCCACTCGGCCCATCTGTTCATTATAAAAAGCCTTGCCCGCTTCGGCGCCCGCCTGTTCTCCCTCAAACAGACGGCCCAGATCCACATACAGATCTTTCAAATCCTCCGGGAGCCGCGCCCGGGAAAGGACGACCACCGGGATATCGGCCTGCTGCAGCGCGATCAAATCGGTTTCCGAAAGGGCGGTATGGGTGATAACAACATCCGGGTTTTCCGCGCGGATGTCATCCAAATCGGGCTGCTGGGCAGTACCCATCCGCGGCAGATTCTGAGCCGATTGCGGCCAGTCGCAATAATCGCTGACGCCGGTCAGCTGATCGCCATATCCCATGTCAAAACAAAGCTCGGTCAGCGCCGGCGACAGGGAAACCACCTTTTCAGGTTTGGCGGAGATGGTCTCGCCGCCGATAGAAACCGGATATTCTGTATCTTCCGGCTCTTCCGGCAAAGACGAGCTGACGGAGGGATCGCCGCCGCAGCCGGTCAGCCCCAGAAGCAGCGCCGCTGCCAGCAAAAAGGGCAAAATTCGTTTTTGTTTCATAAAATCCCCCATCCATGTTTGTTTTTTTCATTGTATCGCGGCGGAGAATCCTTGTCAAATGGGAAATGGAAAGCTATAATAATACTATTTTTAAGGGGAAAAGAGGGGAAAATGATGGAATTTCGCAGAGCCGAACAGGCCGATCTTCCGCAGCTTCTGCAAATGTATCGAAGCATCATCCAAAAGATGGAGGAAGACGGCATCCAAATCTGGGACGAGGTGTATCCCTGCGCGTTTTTGTCGGAGGATATTGAAAGGAAGCGTCTGTTTGCAGCGTTGGAAGGCGACCGTATTCTGGCGGCCTTTGCTCTGTGCGATTCCAACGATGGGCAGGAGGCCGTTGGCTGGGAACAGCCGTCGGCCCGCGCCTGCTACCTGGACCGGTTGGGAGTCAGTCCTTTACACGCCGGACAAGGCGTTGGCGGCAAAATGCTTTCTTACGCAATGTCCCTTGCCAGTCAAAAGGGTGCGGACTACCTGCGGCTGTTTGTAGTGGACTGCAACCGTCCGGCCATCGGGCTGTATCAAAAAAGCGGGTTTACCCGGGCAGAAGGCGTTTATCTGGAAGAAATTGACGAGGATCTTTCACTGCGGGAATATGGATTTGAGATCCGGCTTTAACGGCTGGCCCGGCGCTTCTTTCCCTGCGGCGAAATCCGATTTCTATTGACGGAAAAGTGATGTCATTTTATAATAAAAAGATACGATACTGCCTGTAAAAAGGCCAGAGGGAGGACTGGACATGACCGGTGCAAAAGCCATTGTGACATCGTTGGAAAAAGAGGGCGTGACCACGGTATTCGGTTACCCCGGGGCTGCCATTTGCCCGGTATACGACTGTTTGTCTGAAAGTCCGATCTGCCATATCCTGGTGCGGCAGGAGCAGAACGCGGGGCATGCGGCTGCCGCTTACGGCCGGATCAGCGGCCGCCCCGGCGTGTGCATCACCACCTCCGGTCCCGGCGCGCTGAACCTTTTGACCGCTTTGGCCACTGCCTATATGGATTCGATCCCGCTGGTGGCGATCACTGGGCAGGTCCCAAGCGATCAGCTGGGCCGCGACGTGTTCCAGGAGGCGGATATCACCGGCGCGGCGGAACCGTTTACCAAACACAGCTTCCTGGTCAAGGATGCGGCGGATATTCCGCGGATCATGAAAGAAGCGTTTTATCTGGCGGGAACCGGCCGTCCGGGCCCTGTATTGATCGATGTGCCGCTGGATGTGCAGAACCGGGAGCTGGATTTCGCTTATCCGGATGGGGTCTCCATCCGCGGCTACCATCCCAGCACCCGAGCCAATCCCCTGCAGCTGCGGCGGGTCACCGAGGCCATCGCCGCGGCGCGCCGCCCGGTGATCTGCGCGGGGGGAGGCGTGTTCAGCGCGGGCGCGCGAGAGAGAATGCGGGCATTTGCCGAACAATGTCGGATCCCGGTGGTCACTACCATGATGGGCCTGGGACTGATGCCCTCATCTCACCCGCTGTATCTGGGCATGCTGGGGTCTTACGGCTGCAGCGCCGCCAATTACGCCATCCATCATTCGGACCTTTTGATTTTGATCGGCGCCCGGGCCGGGGAACGGGCCATGCGCCAGCCCGGCGTTCTGGAGCGGCGCACACGGATCATCCATATCGATATTGACCCGGCGGAGATCCGCAAGAACATGGAGGCGAACATCCCGCTGGTGGCGGATGCCGGATTGGTGCTGGAGCAGCTTTGTCAAAGCTGTGAAGCGGCGGATACCGGCATGTGGCTGGCGGAACTGAAAGAAAAACAGGGCGCCGGCGCTGCCTTTTTTGACCGGCCGGGGTTCGTCAGCCCTCATCGGTTGATCGCTTCTTTGTCCGAACGGCTGGATAGCGACGCGGTATATGTGGCGGACGTGGGGCTGAACCAGATCTGGTCTGCCCGCTGGGCCCGGATCAAAGAAGGGCGCTTTCTCACCAGCGGCGGCATGGGCACGATGGGATATGCCCTGCCGGCCGCCATGGGCGCACGGCTTGCCACAACGACCCGGCAGGTGGTAGCGGTCATGGGAGACGGCGGATTCCAAATGTCCATGCAGGAACTGGCTACTTTATGCCAGCACGATATCCCGGTCAAGATGGTTGTGTTCCGCAACGATTGCCTGGGATTGGTCCGCCAGATCCAGAAACAGGATTACGGCGAGCGCTATGAGGCGGTAGACCTTGCCGGCAGCCCGGATTTTGCGGCGCTGGCGCAGGTGTATGGCATTCGGGCCATGACCATTTCGGAGAACGACGAGATCGATAACGCGGTGCAGGCCCTGCTGTCGGACGAGAAAAGCTTTCTGCTCCAGTGTCTGGTTTCGCCGGACGAGCCTGCCGTGTAAGGAGGGAAAAGGATGAAGCATACCATTTCGGTCCTGGTGGAAAACCACGCAGGCGTCCTGTCGCGGATAACCGGCCTTTTTTCCCGCCGGGGCTTCAATATTGATTCGCTGGCGGTGGGGGTGACAGAAGATAAAACCGTGTCCCGCATGACCATTGTGGTGGAGGGAGACGCCTATACGGTGGAGCAGCTGGAAAAGCAGCTGAACAAAGTGGTGGATGTCATCAAGGTGCGGACCATCCCCCAGCAGGATTTGATCAGCCGGGAGCTGATGCTCATCAAATGCACTGCCACCGGCCGCACCCGGAGCGAGATTTTGGACATCGCCAAAATAATGGACGCCAACATTGTGGACCTTACCAAAACCACCATGACCCTGGAAATATGCGATTTGCCGGAGCGGCTGGATCTGCTGGAGGAACTTTTAAAGGCTTATAATATCCAGGAAGTTATGCGGACGGGGACCATCGCGCTGCAGAAAGGCAGCGCGGCTGTCAGTGTAAAATAGCGCGGAGAAAACGGTACATCCTGCCGTAGGAAGGGACGAAAAATGAAAAAGCTTTTAAAATTTTTATGCAGCCGCCTGGTCGTTATTTCCCTGGCGATTTTGGTGCAGTTTTGTTTTTTGCTGTTTATTGTACTCAAGCTTTCTACATATGGGCTGTACGCTTATGTGGCGCTGCAGCTGCTGAGCTTGATCGTGGTCCTGTGGATTATTACCAAGCGGGATAACCCTTCCTATAAAATTGCGTGGATCATCGCGATTATGATCTTCCCGCTGTTTGGCGGAATCTTTTATCTGGTATTTGGTAATAAATCCATGGATAAAAAGCAGGCGCAGCGCATCCGGGATTACGCCTACAAACAGGCGGAAGAGAGCCGCCGGCTGACCGGCGCGGATATCGGCGCGACCCTGGGCGGGGATGCGCCGCATTTGAAGCGGCAGAGCGATTACATCAGCAACGTGGGGGTGTTTCCGGTTTGGGAAAATACCCAGGTGGAATATTTCCCATTGGGAGAGGATTTCTGGGAAGCGCTGCTGCGGGAGCTGCGCAAAGCGGAAAAGTTTATTTTTATGGAGTATTTTATCATCCAGGAGGGCAAGATGTGGAATGCCGTGCTGGATATCTTAAAAGAGAAAGCGGCTGCCGGAGTGGACGTACGGCTGATGTATGACGATCTGGGCACCATCCAGACCCTGCCGCCCCATTATTATCGGCAAATCGAAGAGGCAGGCATTAAATGTGCCGTCTTCAATCCGTTCCGTCCGCGGCTCAATTCCATGTTCAATTACCGAGACCACCGGAAAATCACTGTAATAGACGGCGATGTGGGCTTTTGCGGCGGGCTGAACCTGGCGGACGAATATATCAACGCCTATGAGAAATACGGCCACTGGAAAGATACGGCGGTGATGCTTCGGGGCGACGGGACCTGGAATCTGACCATGATGTTTTTGCAGCTGTGGAGCTACCGGGACGGCAAAAATGCGGACTATCACGAATACAGGCCGTCCGGGAAAGTGTATGGGAACGACGGCTATGTTCAGCCTTATGGCGACTCCCCCATTGACGAATTCAATGTGGCGGAAAATATTTACCTGCAGATCATCAACTGCGCGAAAAAATATGTGTATATCACAACGCCTTACCTGATTTTGGACAATGAGATGACCACCGCGCTGATCATTGCCGCGGAAAGCGGCGTGGATGTGCGGATCATTACCCCTCATATTCCGGACAAATGGTATGTCCATGCGGTGACCCGCTCCTCTTACCGGCAGCTGATCGAGGCAGGGGTGCGCATCTACGAATATACGCCGGGCTTTATCCACGCGAAAATGTTTGTGGCGGATGACGAGGTAGGCGTGGTGGGAACCGCCAACATGGATTACCGCAGCTTCTACCTGCATTTCGAGTGCGGCGTTGCCTTTTTCCGCAGCTCGGTGATTGAAACCGTAAAACAGGATATCTTAAAAACGATGGAAATTTCCCAGGAAATCCACCCCAATCCCGACGAGCGGATTCCGCTGCTGCGCCGCCTGGGACGGGCGATCCTCAAAGCTTTTGCGCCGCTGATGTAATATTTGCCGCGTGAGGATGGTTTAGAAAAAAGAAATGGGGCAAAAAATGACGATTCGCCCTTTTCCAGTTGATTTGGCAGCAGATTTCATATATATTTAAAGGTAGCTTAGCGATTGACCTTTAAAGGAGAATGGACATGAAACGTTCTGATACAAAAATCGCCGCGCTGATTTTGGCGGCAGTGATGGCCTTGTCCATCACCGGATGCGGCAACAATAATGCCGCTTCCATGCCGGAGGAGAAACCTTCGGTTTATCCATTTGTCAACACCCTGAAAGAGCCGGAAGACAATGCCATGATCGAGGTGGAAGCGCCGGCTTTGACCGAGCAGGTAAAACAAAAAGCGGAGCAAGTCAATCCGGAAATCGTCGGCTGGCTGCAGGTGCCGGGAACGGACATCGACCAGCCGGTGGTGCAGACGTATAACAACACCAAATATATGCGTTTGAACTACGAGGGAAAATACAGCTTCCAGGGATGCTACTGGGTGGACTATGAGTGCACCGTGGGAACCCGGGAGACGGAAAGCCGCAACACCATCATTTACGGGCACAACACCGCCGTCAGCCAGGATGACCCCAACGGCTTGGATTTTGCCCAGCTGCTGCGCTTTACCGATGAAGAATTTGCCGCGTCCCACCCGTACATCTTCTTTTCGACCGGAGAGGAGGACATGGTTTGGGAAATTTTCGCGGTGATGTACACCGATACCAAATTCCGCTACATTGATATGATTAACCAAAAAATCGATACGCTTGTCAGCGAGGGAAGAGCCCGTTCGGAATTTCAATACGACGTAGAGGTGGATCCGGTCAATGACAAGATCCTGACTTTGTCCACCTGCACCGCCAAATACGGCTATGTCGGCGGAGAAGCCCGGGCCCGTTTTGTGGTCATGGCGCGGCTGGTCGCGCCGGATGCGGAATTAAAGCCCACCGTGGGCCTGGAGAAAAACGCCAGCATAAAAGCCCCGCAGCTGTAGTTGTAAAGCGGCGGTTTGATACATACACTCATGCAGGGAGCAATCCCTGCATTTGTTTTCGCTTTTTAAAGCCGGATAGGCATGCTATCCGCAGATTGGCCAAGGAGGAACGCGCATGGAACTTGCGGTATTAAAATGGATCCAGTCCTTCTCTTCCCCAT
>JBJEQT010000082.1:0-3162 GCA_051881895.1 Oscillospiraceae bacterium | reverse complement strand
AGAGGCGCTGATGGTGCAGCAAAACGCTTTTCAAATTCAGTTTCAGCCGTCGGACGCGATGCTTTCCGTCCGGACGGCGCTGGCTTATAAATACAAGCCGACCGTGCGGTACAGTGTGGAGCTTTTCCGCAGCGACCCGAATGTGTTGGGAGAGCTGCGAGTTTCCGCTCGAACGCAAAACGCCGGCCTTTTGCGTATGCTGGACCATTTCTTCCGTCTGTGGCAGAAATTGGAAAACTACCATTTGTCAGCGATTTACCCGGAAGGCGTCCCCTGCCGGATCGAGAGCGGACGATATTGCAGAACTTTTGCCTGGCCAAAAGAAAACTGCACAAATGCGCAGCTGGGAGAAAGCATCAGCTCTTATATCCAGAATTTTGACTGTGCGTTGAAAGCGTTTTTTGAACTGGAGGAACAAAATTGGCAAGCGGGGATCGACCAAATCAACCTGCAATATCAAAAAAATATCCAACAGGAAAAAATTCTTTTATAGTGGGAGGGAAACGATATGAATGTACAAAGATTAACCAAAAAATCCCTGGAGGCAGTGGAAGCCGCACAGCGCTACTCCAGGGAATTGGAAAATATGCAGATTGAGCAAATCCATCTGTTTTGGGCTCTGGTGCAGGACCAGGAGGGCCTGATTCCACAGCTGCTCATCAAAATGAATTTGTCTGTGCAGCAGGTCCTGTCCGCTGTGGAGGCAGAAGCCAAAAAGCTGCCGGGCGTATCCGGCCCCGGTCGGGAAGCCGACAAAGTCTATATTTCTCAAAATCTGGATCGGGCCATGACCGCCGCAGAGAAAAAAGCCGACGCCATGAAAGATGACTATATTTCGGTGGAGCATCTGTTCTGGGGGCTGCTGGAACATCCGGACGTAGCTGTGAAAAAAGTCATCGACCAATGTCACATTGATAAAAATGCTTTTTTAACAGCGTTGATGGCGGTAAGAGGCAACACCCGCGTGACGACTGACAGCCCGGAGGACACTTACGACGCGCTGAAAAAATACGGCACCGATCTGGTCGAGCAGGCGCGTCTTCAAAAATTGGATCCGGTCATCGGGCGGGATACCGAAATTCGAAATGTTATTCGGATTCTCTCCCGCAAAAGCAAAAATAACCCGGTTTTGATCGGCGAACCCGGCGTTGGCAAAACGGCAATCGCGGAGGGGCTGGCGCAGCGGATCGTCCGGGGCGATGTTCCGGCGGGATTAAAAGATAAAACCATCTTTTCGCTGGATATGGGCGCTCTGATTGCCGGAGCCAAATACCGCGGTGAGTTTGAAGAACGGCTCAAAGCGGTATTGAGCGAGGTGAAAAAGAGCGAGGGACAGATTATCCTGTTTATCGACGAGCTGCACACCATTGTAGGCGCCGGTAAAACCGAAGGCTCCATGGATGCGGGCAACCTGCTCAAACCAATGCTGGCGCGTGGTGAACTGCACTGTATCGGTGCGACTACGCTGGACGAGTATCGCCAATATATCGAAAAGGATGCGGCGTTGGAGCGCCGGTTCCAGCCGGTTGTGGTGGATGAGCCGACGGTGGAAGACACCATCTCCATTCTGAGAGGATTAAAAGAACGCTATGAAGTATTTCACGGCGTTAAAATCCAGGATCAGGCGCTGATTGCGGCGGCAACGCTGTCCAACCGCTATATCACCGACCGTTTCCTCCCGGACAAGGCCATCGACCTGGTGGATGAGGCATGTGCTACCATTCGCACCGAAATGGATTCCATGCCTGCGGAACTGGATGAAATTTCCCGTAAAATCATGCAGCACGAGATCGAAGAAGCGGCTTTGAAAAAAGAAAACAGCCGCCTTTCTGCCGAACATCTGGCGGACATCCAAAAAGAATTGACGCAGATGCGGGAGCAATTCCGGCAGATGAAAGCCCGCTGGGAAAACGAGAAGGCTTCTATCGGCCGGGTGCAGAAACTGCGGGAAGAAATCGAACAGGTAGGCGCTCAAATCGAGGTAGCCGAGCGGGAGTATGACCTGGACAAAGCCGCTGCGTTAAAATACGGCAAACTTCCCGAACTGCAAAAGCAGCTTCATGAATTGGAAGAAAACGGCGGTACACAGGAAGCCACCCTGCTTCGGGACAAAGTGACCGAGGAAGAGATCGCCAGAATCGTGGGGCGCTGGACCGGCATCCCTGTTTCCCGCCTGATGGAAGGAGAACGGGAAAAGCTTCTGCACCTGGACAGGACGCTTCACCAGCGGGTAATCGGTCAGGATGAAGCGGTTCGCAACGTTGCCGATGCTATCATGCGGTCCCGCGCCGGCATTCAGGACCCTGGCCGCCCCATTGGCTCTTTCCTGTTTTTGGGACCCACTGGCGTGGGCAAGACAGAACTGGCCAAAGCAGTGGCGCAGGCGCTGTTCGACGATGAACGCAATATGGTTCGAATCGATATGTCCGAATACATGGAGAAACACACGGTCTCCCGTCTGGTGGGCGCTCCTCCCGGATATGTCGGCTATGAAGAAGGCGGCCAACTGACTGAGGCGGTACGGCGCAAACCTTATTCTGTCGTTTTGTTTGACGAGGTGGAAAAAGCGCATCCCGACGTATTTAACATTCTGCTGCAGGTACTGGACGATGGACGCATCACGGATTCGCAGGGCCGGACAGTCGATTTCAAAAACACCATCATCATTCTCACCTCCAACCTGGGATCCTCTGCAATCCTGGAGGGCATCGATGAGGATGGCCAAATCTCCGAGCAGGCCAAACAGCAGGTAGAACAGATGCTGAAATCCGCATTTCGTCCGGAGTTTCTGAACCGATTGGACGAAATTGTATTCTACAAGCCCCTCACCCGGGAGGAAATTACCCAAATTGTAGATTTGATGCTGGAAGATCTGAAAAAACGCCTGGCGGAAAAAGAACTGGGACTGGCCGTCACCGACGCTGCGAAAGCGCTGATCGTACAGGAAGGCTATGATCCTGTTTACGGCGCTCGGCCGTTGAAACGGTATATTCAGCAAAAGCTGGAGACTCTGTTAGCCCGTTACATTCTGGAAAAAGACCCTGCTCCGGATACCATTCTTCAGGCGGATTGCGAAGACGGAAAACTTGTCATCCGCGAATAAACAAGTTTCCATTCATCGCATCCAGCTATCCTCGAAAATACGGACACAAGCCAAAAGGG
>JBJEQT010000081.1:0-3193 GCA_051881895.1 Oscillospiraceae bacterium | reverse complement strand
AATGGAGCAGATGCCCCTGACCAAAGAAGTGGAGCATTACATCTATGCCGGCATGCCAGTGCAGGTGGGATACTGCAACGGAAATGGCTCTTTGCTCAATGCGTTTGAGTATCATAAATGTTCCGAGGTCAGCGTAGGCCCTTCCGATATGGTTTTCATGATGTATAAAGTAGAGGATCTGTCCGACGAGGGAACGGTGGACTCCAAAGACGTTGTGGCTTTTTACTGCCCGGCGGGGGTCGCGGTGGAGATCTATCCTCACACGCTGCATTACGCGCCCTGCAAAGTGGAGGACGGCGGCTTTAAATGCCTGGTTATTTTGCAGAAGGGAACCAACGGCCCCATCGAAAAGCCCGCAAACCCGGTCAACCATGAGGACCGCCTGATCATGGCCTGCAACAAGTGGGCGTTTGGCCACAAAGACAGCTCGGTCGTTGCTTCCCGCGGAGGCTTCGAGGGGATCTTAGGAGAGAACACCTGCATCAAATACTAAAACGATTCAAAAATCAGCGCCGGTTGATGCGGCGCATAAAAAACGGTCCGGCTATCAAGCCGGACCATTTTGTTATTTTCCCGCGCGGATGCGACTGCTTTCGCAGGAAAAATCGGGTACACTGGAACAGAGCAGTCGGTATCAGGACAAAATAAATAAAATTTTTGATAGATATTGAAAATTATTATTTGCTATGCTAAAATAAATAAAAAGGCGGCTTTGCTGCCCTTTTCCTTTTTAAAGGAAAAGCAGGTACCGGAAGGAGTATGATTTATGGAGAGCAGAATGCATGAAATCCGCGCCAGAAATGCCGGAAAGGTTAAAATCGGCGTGATACCGGGCCATTTTGCGACCAACCATTCCCATGTCAATTACTATGTGGACATGACGGCGGTCAAGACCAGCTCGTCTACCGCAAAGGAAGCGGCCTCGCTGTTGGCCCAGGAATATATGATGGGTACGAACATTGATACGATCGTTTGCCTGGAGGGCACCGAGATGCTGGGCGCGTTTTTAGCCCAGGCGCTGAGTGACCCCAGCATTCCGGTGCTCAACGCGGGACATGACATCAACGTCATTACGCCGGAGCTCAACGCCAGCAACCAGATGATTTTCCGGGACAATACCCAAAAAATGATCTGGAGCAAGCATATCCTGCTTTTGATGGCGTCGGTATCGACCGGTAAAACCATCAACCGGGCAGTGGAGTGCCTGCAGTACTACGGCGGCAATCTGGTGGCGATTTCCGCAATTTTCAGCGCGGCAGCTGAAAGCCGCGGAATCAAGATCAACTCCATCTTTACCCCCGGGGATATCCCGGAGTACCAAAGCTACGGCACCGGGGAATGCCCGTTGTGTGCCGCCCACAAAAAGGTGGACGCCATCGTAAACAGTTACGGTTATTCCAAAATCTAAACAGGAAAAAAGGCCCTTTTTACGAAAGGGCCTTTTTCGTTTGAGCAGAACAGGAAAACAGGAGGAACCCCACGGGGTCCCTCCTGTTTTTGGATTCAAAAATTATTTAAGAGGAAAACCATCCGCCGGGTAGGAGAGCCGCGGCGGCCGGGATGGAATCGCGAATCCTATTTTTTCAGAGCAACTGCGCCGGCAGCCGCCAGGGAAACAACACCCAGGGCTACTGCAATGTTCACATAATCAACAGCGCCGGTATCGGGGTTATCTTTCTCCTCGCTGGAAGAATCGCTGTCGGAATCGCCGGAAACGGAAGCGTTATAAAGCGCTACATCCAGCTCGATATCGGAAACAACAACGCCCTCGATGGTGCGGGTGTTGTACTCCCAGCATTCAGCATCCGCGTCCCACTCAAATTTATCGGCGACCAGTTTGCCGTCGATCACGGCGTAGACGTAAGCGTCCTCCTCCGCGGGGGCATGCAGAATACCGGTATAGTCAAATTCGGGAACGCCTTTGAAGAAAATCATCTCCAGATCCGCATCCTCGTAGGTGGTGGACAGGGTCTTGTTGGAGGTTTCAAAATAAACATTGACGGTGGTTTTGGCGGTGTTCTTCACAGAGTACCAGAACATGGTATCCTCAAAGTACAGTTCTGCGTAGTCAACGCTGCTGGCGATGACAGCCAAAGCCTCGATGTTGATATCGTCGGTGTAATCGTCGTAGGAAGCGCCTTCCGCACCATCGTGCGCGTCGTGCAGGTCAACGGTATAAACCGCTTCGCCGTACGCATTGGTATCGATGTTGTCGCTGCAGATAGAGGCCCATTTCTGCGCGATATCCACGGTGGCCTGGGCAACGGTGTATTTGCTGTCTCTCTTCAGCGTAATGGTCCAGGTGGCGGAAGTTTTACCGGTCTGGTAGGTTTCTTTGGTCGCAACTTTGACTTTGTAAACGCCGTTTTGTTTTACAATGGCGTAAGAGTCGATCATCGCGTCGCCAGACTCTTTGATGGAAACGGTCAGATGCTTCGCCACTTCTTCGTCGGTCAGCATACCGGATTCATCGCTTTCGTCCATAATGGTGTAATAGTAGGTGGCGCCGGGTTTGTCCGGTACAGCGTCGGCAGGGGCTTCCAGATCGCCAAAGCCCAGCTGATAGAGGGCGTCTTCATTGTCGATCGTCGTGTCCGCGGTGGTGTTTTCTGCGCCTACTTCCTCGGCGAAAGCAACGACCGACAGGCTCAGGACCATCAGTACCGACAGAACCAAAGCAAGTACTTTCTTCATGGTAATTTCTCCTTTTCTTTTTGTTACACCGGGCATTCGTCTGAAACGGACAATCCCCCCGGAGTACGTTTTTAGTATAGGAGCGCCAGGTGAAAGCCGTGTGTTCGCCGGCTGAGTGTTTCTTGTGAAAATTTTAAACAAACAATGAATCCTATGACATTTTTTAAGCAGAAAACAGCAGAATCAGAACACAAAAAAGGCTATCCTTTCGGATAGCCTTTTCGTTTTTACTTTATGCGATTTGGAGAGACACAAAGCAAAGTTCAGTCAGCAACTGAAATTATTTCTTCAGAGCAACTGCGCCAGCAGCAGCCAGAGAAACAACGCCCAGAGCAACAGCAACGTTTACAAAGTCAACAGAACCGGTGCCGGGGTTGTCTTTGCTCTCTTCGCCGCCGATGGTGGAGTTGTATTTGCTAACATCCAGCTCGATGTCAGAAACAACAACGTCTACCACTTTCTTGGTGTTCAGCTCCCAGCAAGAAGCGTCTTTGTTCCA
>JBJEQT010000080.1:0-14185 GCA_051881895.1 Oscillospiraceae bacterium | reverse complement strand
AAAGATCGGAGACGATATTAAGAATCTTAAAAATCTGATTTTACTTTGCCTTCACGGTGCGCTTCCGGTCCTTTTGATTCATTTTCAAGGGGATGACGGCACGGCCCTGATTTTTCTTTTGATCTTTTTGGCAATGCTGTTTTCCGCCGGCATACAGTGGCGTTATATCGCGATTGCGGTTGCGGCGCTTTTGATCTCGGCTCCTCTGGCGTGGGTGTATTTGATGAGCAACGACCAAAAGCTTCGTATTTTGGCGCTATTTTTCCCGGATTTGGATACCAATGGTATTTTATATCAGCAGTACAACGCCAAAATCGCCATCGGTTCCGGCGGCGGATTTGGTGAGGGCTTGTTTACAGGCGAACATGTTTATGTGCCGGAAATCCACAACGATTTTATTTTTTCGTTTGTCGGACAATCTTTGGGTTTTGTCGGGTGCATGTCGGTGATTTTGCTTTTGTTTTTTATGTGCGTCCGTTTGCTGTCTTTTTCTCGCCGGTCCAATGATCTGCTGGGTGGCTACATCTGTATCGGCGTTTTCGCGACCATCGCGTTTCAAAGCATTGTCAATATCGGTATGAACCTGAGCATACTGCCGGTCATTGGCGTCACACTGCCTTTTTTCAGCTACGGCGGAACCTCGGTGACGACCCTTTATATGGGAATCGGCCTTGCACTGAGCGTTTATATTCATAATAAGGATCATCTGTTTTTGGATGACTAGCGCATGGTATATTCTGATTTTCCCAACGTACCATATGGATATCATCTGCCCAGGAGGTTTTTATGAATCCCAAACGATATACGTTTGAAGCGGTACTGAAAAAGGTGCCGGATATAGACGGAGCGTATGTGGAAATCCCTTTTGACGTGCGGAAAGAATTTGGAAAAGGGCGCGTCAAGGTCAGCGCCACTTTTGATGGCGTTCCCTATGAGGGCAGTTTGGTGAGAATGGGAACGCCTTTTCATATCATCGGGGTGCGCAAAGAGATCAGGGCATCGATCCAAAAACAGCCGGGAGACCGGATTATCGTTACTTTGCAGGAACGGTGTTAAGAAACATTACTTTCAAAAGGGAGGCGATTTTTTTGGATCGCCTCCCTTTTTGAAAAACGTTGGAAGAAGATTGGGTTTATGCTATAATAACCTTATGGCGTAAAAGAAACGCAAAGGTTTCCGATGATTGCAAGAAGATTTTAACATAAAGCGCCCGGCAGCAGGGCTGCTGGCAGCCTTTGCTGAACCGATATGATTTTGATTTGTTGAGAGGCTAGAGGAGAGGTGAGTTGAGTTGGCGGAAAAAACATTCTGCGCGGCGCAGGGAATCCGCATTCCGGATGTAAGCGGTGTTCATTGCGCGTATGAGGCGGGGGAAAGGGAAGACGGTTGGCAATTTACGGTGGTGCTGGATGCGCCGCGAATGCCGGCGTTCTTACAGGACTATTGCGATCTTTTGCCGGAACCAGGATACTTTACACTGGAATTGCCAGCAGAAGGAGAAAATGCTTATGACATTTATTATGTGGATGGGTGCACCCGCCCTGTTTTAAAGGCGATTGCCGACAGATACGGAAATCTCCTGGCGGAAGATGGGGACGTCCGGTTTGGATTTGCCGGGCATGAAGTGCCGGAGCAGGTGTATGTCGGCGATTTGAAGACGGTTCAGATTTATACCGCTTCCCCGCAGCCAATCAGATTGCTGCTGGAAAAATATCAGCTGAAAGAAGAACCCGGATGCCTGAAGCTGTGGGATATCCTGTCCGAAGAAAACCCCTGTGAGCTGATCCATGTCGAGGTTGAGGAGGAAAGCGTTTTCGACCTGCCGGAACTGCTGTCCGATGCGGGCATTTATCTGGCCGGCCGCCGGGAAGATTGATCCCGGCAGTCAAAACGCGGTTTGCCCGCCTCTTCCGGAACCGGATACAGCAGTGCCGGCAGAACGCCGGATCGTTTCGTGATAGCGTATCCTTTGCCGGCAAAAGACGCAAGATCTTTTTTTCGTCCGTACAAAACGGCAAAAAACCACGTGGCGGCCAGGATTCCATAAAACGCATCATGTCGCAAACCGCTTATTCCGATGCTGCTTTCGCCAGCTGCGCGCCGGTGTAATAATGAAGAAGAATCTCTTCATAGCCGCTCCCTTGGCGCGCCATATAATCTGCGCCGTACTGACTGAGCCCAACGCCGTGCCCGTATCCTTTGGTGGTAAATAAAAAAGAGTTGGTCTGCGCGGTGATTGTAAAATTCGCAGAACGCAGACCCAGCAGAATGCGCAGGTCCTTTCCGCTGATCTGAAGATTTCCCGCTTGCAGCGTAAGCACATACCCGGAGGGGGAGCGGGATACGATTTGAAACCAGCTTCGGGTGTCGCCGGGGAGCGTTAATGAGGGATACGCTTCCGTTAAAAGCTCTTTGATTTGTTCCGCCGCAAAGGTAACGGACGTTTCAAACTGGTCGGCCAGCGTGTCGCCGACACTGTCAACCGGCACCAGATAAGGGACCGTGCCGCTCCATACGTTCGATGCGAATTCGGTCGCACCGGCACTCATGGAATGGTACGCGGCGAGAATCGGCTGTTTTTGATAGACTAAAACTGTCGACGCCACTTCATCGACTGCGTCGGTGATTTTTTTCCAATAGGTTTCACCCAAATCAGGGTAACGTTCCATCATCTGTTCCCAGGTCACATAACCTTCCCACTCGGCAGGGGATGCGGAAAAATCGGCTCCGTTCAGTTCCGGCGCCGGATGTTCCCGGCAGTACAGCGCGTAGGTGTGGGAAGCGACAGCCTGGGCTTTCATTGCTTCCGGATGAAAGCCGGGAGGCAGCTCCGCCGCCACGGCACCGTACAGATAATCCATCACCGGCACCTTCTCGATTTTGCCGGTACTTCGGTCCAGAATGGAGAAGAATTCCGGCTGCGGCACCTGCAGAACGGTCAGCGTGTCCTGTTCTGGCTGGGATGTATCGCCATCCGGCAGGGAAGCGAGGACCTCTTCCTGGCGAATCGGCGGAGCGGCGGTGGAAACAGCTTTGTCTGCCGTCTGATTTGCGGCATTTTGCACCTTGTCCGTATTCAGCGCCGCCAAAGGCAATAAAAAAACGATCAGGGAAAACAGTGCGAAAAAAGCAAGAAGCGTTTTCATAAGAAATCCTCCTCTTGCCCAGAATATATGAATCCCCAAAAGAAAAAATACCTGCCCTCCTGCTCCGAAAGCAGGTGGATGCGTTGACGAGGAAAGGAGAAAAATGAGAAGAAGACTCTTTTATCGGTGCTATGTTCCGGCCGCCCTCATGCTGGGGGCGCTTTATTATGGAGTAAATCGTGCGGGCATCAGCAGCCAAACAGGCTTTTATACAGGAGAAAGCGCCTGGTTGGCAGCATTTTATTTGCTGGCGGCGTTTTCTTTGCTCGTTTTATATGTATGGGCTTGTCGCTCCATGTCGAAAGAGAAAAGCATCGGAATTGACGGCAGCGCTTTCTTGTGGGGGATCAGCGGTATATTATGCGGGATTCTATTGTTGCTGAACGGGCTAAACAGCGGATGGCAGGAAGCAAAACGCTTATTGGCGGGGTCGGTCCTGTTTAAAAGCCTTTTGGTACCGGCATTCGGATGTTTTTTGTCCGTTGCGGCGGGCATCTCCTTTCTGATATTGGGTGTTCGGCTGCTGAAAGGCGATCTTCATAACTATTATGTCTCTCGCGGCCTGCTGTGGATCGTATTCTGGTTCGTTTTCCGTTTGATAATCCGATTTTCCCAACTGCCGATCGCGTTTCGGATGCCGCAGCGGCTGATGGAGATTTTGCTGATGGTTGTCCAGTGCGTGTTCTTTTTAGAAGGAAGCCATCTGATTTGCGGCGTGGCAAACCGAAAAAACCGCAAGTGGGCACTGTTTTCCGGACATTCCGCCGCGGCGCTCGGACTTCTTTGGTGCGCTTGTCCGCTGCTATCGGGCCATTTGTCGTTAACCAATGCAAGCCAGGTCCTGGATTACCTGACGGAATGGGCATTGGTTTTGTTCATTGGCCTTTTTTGCTATGCCATCACTCCGGCGGCCCCGCAACCGCCGCCAGCGGAGGAATAGCCGGGTTGCATGTGCCGGATAGAGGAAGATCGGGAAAATCGTTCAAGAGGTTTTTCTTGCATTTTTTTGCAATTTATTGCAGAATAAATCTGATATTCGTTTGGGAAGGAAAGAGAAACAATGAAAGTCCAAAAACTAAAAAGCAGCTTTATGCTTTTGCTCACCGCAGTCATCTGGGGCGTTGCTTTCGTAGCGCAGTCAGTGGGGATGGATTATATCGGCCCTTTTACGTTTAATTCGATCCGGTCTCTGATCGGCGGTTTTGTGCTGATTCCCTGCATCTTCCTTTTGAACAGGGGAAAACCGGAGAAGCGGCAGGCTTCGCCGAATGAAAGGAAAATGCTGCTCATCGGCGGGGTTTGCTGCGGCGTGGCGCTGGCGGTGGCCAGTTCTTTACAGCAGATGGGCATACAATACACCTCGGTGGGAAAAGCCGGTTTTATTACTGCATTGTATATTGTTATCGTGCCTTTGCTGGGCCTTTTCTTCAAAAAGAGGGTTTCAATTCTGGTGTGGATCGCGGTGGCAATCGCGGTGGGAGGCATGTATCTGCTTTGCATTACCGAAGATTTTTCGATTGGCAAAGGTGATTTGCTGGTAATGGCCTGCGCTCTTTGTTTTTCTATCCATATTCTGATTATCGATTATTTTTCTCCCAAGGTAGACGGTGTCAAAATGTCCTGCGTTCAGTTTTTGGTTTGCGGCCTTTTGTGCGCTGTTCCGATGCTTTTGATAGAGCGTCCGTCGATGGAACAGATCCTGGCGGCCTGGATGCCGCTTCTTTACGCGGGCGTTTTCAGCTGCGGCGTGGGATATACGCTTCAGATTGTGGGACAGCGGCATATTGATCCGACCATCGCGTCGCTGATTTTAAGTTTGGAGTCGGTGATTTCGGTGCTGGCAGGCTGGGCGATTCTCAAGCAGCAGCTGTCGGCGCGGGAACTGTTCGGATGCGTTTTGGTCTTTTGCGCGATTATTTTGGCGCAGCTTCCGCAGAAATCCGACAAAGGCTCCGATTTGTCGCCTGTATCAAAATAAAAAACAGAAAAGCCAAGCGCCCGGCGGCGCTTGGCTTTTTATTTGATTCGGTCTGTTTCAAAAAGGCTTTCATCCTGCTGTTCCCACAAGAAAACAGGGTCAGAGCGGTTCTGTATCCGGAGGAATCACATCCGACAGCAGGATGTATGGAAGGGAGAAGCGGTCCTGGGAGAAAGAAACGGGATCATCGTAGAGAGACGATTCCTCTTTGCTTTTTGCCATAGGTATGGTAAGCGCAGCGGTCGTACCGGCGCCTTCTTCGGTATGGAAAGCGAGGGTGCCATGGTGAAGCTGCAGGACAAAACGGCAGAGATAAAGTCCCAGTCCGTCGCCGCAGGGCACTCCAGTCAAAGGGTCGTGGGAATAAAACCGCTCAGTCGCGTGTTTTAAAACCTGGGGAGACATCCCGCAGCCGTTGTCGCTGACCGTGATGGTGATCTGTTTTTCCAAAACGGTCATTTTCAAAACGATGCGCCCGTTTTGCGGGTCTGTAAATTTGCAGGCGTTGGAAACCAAATTGCATACGGCGCAGGAAAGCAGGTCACCGTCGTATAAAGTAACAAAGGATTCATCGGGAATGTCGTAGGAAAAAGAATACGCTGTATTTTGTAAAAGCTCCTCCAAATCCTTACAAAGGGTGCGCATAAAACGGCACAAATCGCCTGTGAGCATTTTCGGATTCAGCTGGCCGGCTAGGATGCGCTGATCCATGGAAAAATTATTGATCGTGCGCAGAATCCGATAACAGTACCAATTGATATTGCCTAAGTCTTTTTGGAGGGAGCGGTCGTTTTGATATTCCGACTGCAGCAGATTCAAAACAGAAAAAATCTGAGAAAGAGGCGTTCGGAATTGGTTGTTAAACACATTAGCGGGCTGATACATGCTGTCCTGCCATTCTGACGAACCAGTATCAGCCAATGGAAAAATCTGCACAAGAACACCCTGCAGACGGCCCGATTCATCCAGCTGCGGCTGAAAGATAAATTGGACAGGCGGGGCAAAAAGAAGCGGATTTGCCAAAGTGAAAGACTCGCCCCTTTGCAAACGCGGCAGCAGCCCGTTTTCTTTGGCGCGGATAAGGCAGTCTGCCCAATTCAATTGGCTGACGGAAGAGATTTTATTTTTCGCGGTTTTATTTGCCCATTGGATTTCCAATGCTTCGTCCAGAATCAAAACTGCGACGGGGGAATTTGCATATATGGCGATGAATGGTTTGGCCCAACCAGGATAGTCGCCCATAGAAGCCTCCTTTCGGCCGAAAGGCAGAGAATTCCCTATATTTCGACATTTTTCGACAATTTTTACCGTTATTATACCCAATTCAAAAATAATTGTAAAGCTTGAAAACCTGCTTTGCCCTTCGGCAAACAGACTTCTTTTATTTTTTGTATCCATGCCGCAGTTATCCTTTGGAAAGCGGAAAAGAAAAAGAGATCCCAAAGATAAGGAAAGAAAGATTGCTTTTTCCAAGAAAACCGTTCCGAACAAAGACGAAAAAATAGATAATATTTCAAGTCAAAGAAAAGTTTTTTTATTCAATAAATACAAAATAAAAAATTTTAGTTAAATATATCACAAATGGCTTGTGCTTCTTTTCAATTTGGTATAAAATAAAAGCACGATCTAAATATTAGGAGGTTGAACCCAATGGCAATTAAAGTTGGTATCAATGGTTTTGGCCGTATCGGCCGTCTGGTTTTCCGCGCTGGTCTTGACAACCCGAACATCGAGTTTGTCGGCGTAAACGATCCTTTTATGACTCCTGATTACTGTGCATATATGCTCAGATATGACACTGTACATGGCCGCTACAACGGTGATATCAAAGTAACCGAGAACTCCATCATCGTAGAGGGCAAAGAAGTCAAATTCTACGCTGAGAAAGATCCGGCCAACATTCCGTGGGCTGAGTGCGGCGCAGAGTACGTTGTAGATTCTACCGGCGTATTCACCACTTCTGAAGCTTGCCAGGCTCATATCAAAGGCGGCGCGAAAAAAGTTGTTATTTCCGCTCCTGCCAAGGACAAAGAGACTCCTACCTTTGTTATGGGCGTAAACCATGACAAATACACCAAGGATATGACTGTTGTTTCCAACGCTTCCTGCACCACCAACTGCTTGGCTCCGTTGGTCAAAGTTGTTCACGAGAAATTCGGCGTAAAAGAGGGTTTGATGACCACCGTTCATGCTACCACTGGTACGCAGAAAACCGTTGACGGTCCTTCCAAGAAGGACTGGAGAGGCGGACGTGCTGCTGCTGGCAACATCATTCCTTCCTCTACTGGCGCTGCCAAAGCTTGCGCTCTGGTTATCCCGGAGATGAAAGGCAAACTGACCGGTATGTCCATGCGTGTTCCTACCCTGGATGTATCTGTTGTTGACCTGACCGTCAGCCTGGAGAAATCTACCACTTACGAGGAGATTTGCGCTGCTCTGAAAGAAGCTTCTGAAGGCGAGCTCAAAGGTATCCTGGGTTACACCGATGAGATGGTTGTTTCTTCCGACTTCATCGGCGATGCTCACACCTCCATCTTTGATGAGAAGGCCGGCATCATGCTCAACGACCACTTTGTCAAACTGGTTTCCTGGTATGACAACGAGTGGGGTTATTCCAACAAAGTCCTGATGCTCATCGAGCATATGGCGAAAGTTGACCACGGTTGTTGCTGCTGCTAGTTTTTACTAGTTCAAAAGACCGCAATCGAAAGATTGCGGTCTTTTTTTGTGCCTTTTCAAAATGAATTTTCCAGACTTCTTCCTCTGCGCTTTTTCTTAAAAATGGAAATAGTGACATGCCTGTCTGCGACTTTTTTTGCAGACAGGCTGTGCTATACTTGTAACGATTTGCCGGAAAGAGCCCATAAAAAATCCCTCAATAGAGCGAAATCGTTAAAATAAATAAAAAGAAACTATATTATTCTGATAAAATCACCATTTTGCACAATATTATATTGCAAAAAAAGGAAAGTGTGGTACAATGAAAACAAGAGAAATGGGAGGTGGCGGCAATGGAAAAATATCCGTCGAATGATTTGAATGAAATTATGGATTTTTGCCGCGGAATGCACTATCATGCCTACCGATTTTTAGGAGCACATCCGGAAAAGAGGGAAGAAGGAAAAGGGTTCCGTTTTCGGGTGTGGGCGCCTGCGGCGAAAGCGGTTTCTGTTGTGGGCGATTTCAATGATTGGGACCCTCAGGCAAATCCTTTGGAGAAAATGGAATCCGGGGGAATTTGGGAAGGGTTTATTCCGGGGCTTAGGCAGTTTGATCTGTATAAATACGCTGTTACCGCTCACAGCGGAAAAACGACCCTGAAAGCCGATCCTTACGCTTTTCACCATGAAACGGCACCGGGAACAGCCTCGAAATTGTACGACATCTCCCGCTACCGCTGGCACGATTCCGCTTGGATCAAACGGAGAAAAGCACAAAACCCGTTTACCGGACCGATGAATATTTACGAGATGCATTTGGGGTCCTGGCGCCGGTATGAAGACGGCAATTGCTTTTCGTATGAAAAAACAGCGGAAGAGTTGATTCCTTACTTAAAACAAATGGGGTATACCCATGTGGAGATTATGCCGGTCACGGAGTATCCGTATGACGGCTCCTGGGGATATCAGGTGACAGGATATTTTGCACCAACTTCCCGGTACGGCACGCCGGAA
This sequence comes from Oscillospiraceae bacterium, assembly GCA_051881895.1. Lineage (GTDB taxonomy): Bacteria > Bacillota > Clostridia > Oscillospirales > Ruminococcaceae > UBA3818. The sequence goes on along the minus strand of JBJEQT010000080.1, from coordinate 5,387 downwards.
CAATTTATGCGTTTTGTGGACCTGCTGCATCAGGCGGATATCGGCGTGATTATGGACTGGGTACCCGCCCATTTTCCAAAAGATGCCCACGGCCTCTATGAATTTGACGGGTCCTCCTGCTATGAATACAGCGATCCCAGGAAGCGGGAACACAAACAATGGGGCACCCATGTTTTTGACTATGCCAAGCCGGAAGTGCAGAGCTTTCTGATTTCTTCCGCCATGCTCTGGGTGCAGGATTTTCATGTGGACGGGATCCGGGTAGATGCTGTGGCGTCGATGCTGTATCTGGATTATGACAGAAAAGAGGGAGAATGGACGCCGAACCATCAAGGCGGTCGGGAAAATCTGGAAGCGGTCGCTTTTTTGCAAAAACTCAATGCCATTATCCTTTCTGAAAATCCCGGCGTCCTCATGATCGCAGAAGAATCCACTGCCTGGCCAATGGTCACCAAACCGGCGTTCAACGGCGGTTTGGGTTTCCACTACAAATGGAACATGGGGTGGATGAATGATGTTTTGTCCTACTTCTCAATGGATCCGATTTATCGTGCGTATAACCACGATAAATTGACGTTCAGTATGTTCTATGCGTTTTCTGAAAATTTTGTTCTGCCGATTTCCCATGACGAGGTGGTGCACGGAAAATGCTCATTAATCAATAAAATGCCGGGAGACTATGATTTGAAATTCGCCGGTGTGCGGTCTTTTCTGGGCTACATGATGGCGCATCCGGGCAAAAAACTCCTGTTTATGGGCCAGGAGTTCGGGCAGTTTATTGAGTGGAATGAAAAGCAGGAACTGGACTGGCTGCTTCTCGGCTATGAAAAGCACCGGCAGCTGCAGCAATATGTGGCAAAGCTGAACCATTATTATCTGGAGCATTCTCCGTTCTGGCAGATTGAGGATTCCTGGGAAGGGTTCCAGTGGCTTGTGGCCGACGACAACCAGCAGAATATCATTATTTTCCGCCGGATGGATGAAGCAAACAAAAGCATCATGGTCGTTTGCAATTTCTGTCCGGTGGCGCGGTACGATTATGTAGTGGGCGTGCCGGATGCCGGGCGGTATAAGGAAACCTTTAATTCCGACGCCAAAGAATTCGGCGGCAGCGGTTTGACCAACGGGACCGTACGGACCCGCAAAAAACCGTCGCATGGGTGTGATCATTCGGTCAGCCTGACCATACCGCCTTTGTCCACGATGTACCTGGAGTTTACACCGGCAGCGCCTCGAAAGCCCCGTAAAAAGCCGCAGGAAAAGGCTGCGCGGAAAAAAACTGGCCAAAAATGATGAATGCGGGTTTTACTCCCGTTTTGAAAAAGGAGGGTTTTCCTTGAGGAAAAAAGAATGGATCGCAATGTTGTTGGCAGGCGGTCAGGGCAGCCGCCTGTACAGCCTGACCAAGAACCTTGCAAAACCGGCAGTGCCTTTCGGGGGGAAATACCGGATTATCGACTTTCCGCTGTCTAACTGTGTAAACTCCGGAATCGATACAGTCGGCGTTCTCACACAGTATCAGCCGCTGGTGCTCAACGAGTATATCGGCAGCGGCCAGCCTTGGGACCTGGACCGTCAGGAAGGCGGTGTGTTTGTCCTTCCGCCTTATCAAAAGAGTTCCGGATCCGATTGGTACACCGGAACAGCCAACGCGATCTATCAGAACCTGCCGTTTATTGAGCGGTATGATCCGGAATATGTTCTGATTCTTTCCGGAGACCATATTTACAAGATGGATTATGAGAAAATGCTCAAATTCCATAAGGAAAAAGAGGCCGATTGCACCATAGCGGTATTGCAGGTGCCGATGGAAGAAGCTTCTCGTTTCGGCATCATGAACGCTTATGAAGACGGGCAGATTTATGAGTTTGAAGAAAAACCTGCCCACCCAAAGAGCAATTTAGCGTCCATGGGAATTTACATATTCAGTTGGAATAAGCTGCGGGAATACCTGGAGCAGGATGCGAAAACGCCGGGCAGCGCCAACGATTTCGGAAAGAATATCATTCCCAACATGCTGGCGGCGCATGAGCGGATGTATGCATATGCGTTTGATGGGTACTGGAAAGACGTAGGCACGATCGACAGTTTGTGGGAAGCCAATATGGACCTTCTGGATCCCAAGGTTCCCCTGTCTTTGTACGACCCGGAATGGAAAATTTACGCCCGCAATCCGGCGCTTCCGCCTCACTATATTGCGCCCGGGGCGGTTGTGCAGAATTCCATGATCACAGAAGGCTGCGTGATCGAAGGAACGGTGGATTTTTCTGTTATTTTTGCCGGCGTTACAATCGAAGAAGGCGCTGTCGTGCGGGATAGTATTATTATGCCGGGCAGCGTCGTCAAAAAAGGCGCAGTGGTGGACTATACCATCGTCGCTGAGCAGGCGGTGATTGGGGAAAACGCAGTAATCGGTGCGCGCCCGGAGATGATGGAAAACATCTCCGGCTGGGGCGTGACGGTGATCGGAAACGGCGTTACCATTGGAAAAGGTGTGAACATCGCGCCGAAATCCATGGTGGAAACGGATATCGCCGCTGAGGAGGTACAGGGAAAATGATCAAACGTACTGCAATGGGGATTATTTTTTCCAATATGCACGATAACCATTTGGGAAGCCTGACGCGTGGGAGAACCACGGGGTCTGTACCGTTTGGCGGCAGATACCGTTTGGTGGATTTTGTGCTGTCGAGCATGGTAAACTCCGGCGTCAGGGAGGTTGGTGTGATCGCGAAATCCAACTATCAAACGCTGATGGAACACCTGGGAAGCGGCAGAGAGTGGGATTTGGCGCGAAAGCTGGGCGGCTTAACGGTTTTGCCTCCTTACAGCAGCGGCGACAACCAGGGAATTTATGCAGGTCGTTTGGATGCATTGGCCGGCGTGTCCAGCTATATTCAAAATGGCCGTGCGGAATATGTGATTTTGGCGGACTGCGACCTGATTGCCAATCTGGATTTTCAGAAGATGATTGCGTTCCACGAAGAGAAAGGCGCGGAGATTACTTTAGCTTACCGGCGTGAAAAAATCCGGCGGGAAGGCAATGAGAATATCAGCGTTTTTGAAGTGGGAGACGATGGACGTGTCGGTCAGGTATGGCTCTCTCCCCAGACGGAAGAGGAGCAGAATGCGTACTTGAATGTTGCGGTGATGAAGCGGGAATTACTGGAAAAAATCGTAGAGGGTGCGCGCAGCCGCAATAAGAGAAGCTTTACCAAAGATATTTTGGTAGAAAAAAGCGATTCCATGCGCATTTATGCTTATGAGATTGAAAACTGTGTCATGCGGATCAACAGCCTGCAGGATTATTTTGACGCCAGTATGGCGCTTTTGCAGCCGCAGGTGCGTCAGGAGCTTTTCCCGTCCAACCGGCCGATCTTGACCCGTGTTCGGGATCAGGTGCCTGCTAAATACGGCCTCGGGGCTGCCGTGAAGAACTCCCTGGTGGCGGATGGTTGCATCATTGAAGGCACGGTAGAAAATTCCATTATTTTCCGCGGCGCAAAAATCGGCCGCGGCGCAGTGATCCGCAACAGCATCGTTATGGCGGGCTCTGTCATTGGCGACGGGGCGCGTTTGGAATATGTAGTGGCCGATCGGGAAACAACGATCCGCGATACCAGAACGCTGGTGGGATATAAAACGTATCCACTTTTCATTGAGAAGAAGAGCGTGATTTAAAAGCCTTCTTGGATGCGGAAAGAATTGGGACAGGAGGTTTGATCTATGAAGATTTTGTACGCAGCCAGCGAAGCGCTTCCTTTTATGGCTTCCGGCGGGTTGGCGGACGTTGCCGGTTCTCTGCCGAAGGCGATCCGCAATAAAATGCATGCTTGCCGGGTCGTGATGCCGCTGTATAGTGATATCAAGCCGGAACTGCGCGCAAAAATGAAGTATGTGACAAATTTTACCGTCTACTTGTCGTGGCGCAGCCTTTACTGCGGCGTATTTGAGGCCAACCACAACGGCGTTGTCTATTATTTCTTGGATAACGAATATTATTTTAAGCGGCCCGGTTTGTATGGCTATTATGACGACGGCGAACGATTTGCGTTCTTTTCCAAAGCGATTTTGGAAATGCTGCATTATATCGACTATGCGCCGGATATCATTCACTGCAACGACTGGCAGACCGCTTTGGTTCCGGTTTATCTGAACCTGTTTTACAGGGGAGAAAAGAAGTTCCGCGACCTGAAAACGGTGCTTACCATCCACAATATCCAGTATCAGGGAAAATACGGAATGGAAATGGCCCAGGATGTGTTGGGACTTCCGCAAAGTGCCACTCCGATTATCGAGTATGACGGATGCGTGAACTATATGAAAGGCGGTATTGATCAGTGCAATATGATCACTACCGTCAGCCAGACCTATGCGCAGGAAATTCTGGATCCATGGTATTCCCACGGATTGGACAGAATCCTGAAAGCGCGCCAGTTTAAACTGATGGGCATTCTGAATGGCATCGATGTGGAGGGGTATAATCCACAGACCGATCCGAATTTGGCGGCGCCTTTTTCCGCGGATCATCCTGAGGGAAAAGCGGAGAATAAGCGGGCGCTGCAGGAAGAAATGGGTCTGCCCCAGAGAAGCGACGTCATGCTTTTGGGAATTGTCAGCCGCCTGGTAGACCATAAGGGCTTGGATCTGGTCAAATATATCGGCGAAGAGATCCTCAAAGAAAATTTGCAGCTGGTCGTGCTGGGCTCCGGCGAGTATATGTTCGAATCGTTTTTTGAAGAGATGCAGAAAAAGTATCCGGAGAAAGTCAGCTTTGCAAAAGGCTTTATCCCGCCGCTTGCCCGCAAGATCTATGCCGGTGCCGACGCATTCCTGATGCCGTCTAAAAGTGAACCGTGCGGTTTGGCACAGATGGTTGCTCTGCGGTATGGCACGATTCCGATTGTGAGAACGACCGGCGGGCTGAAAGATTCCATTCAGGATCTGGGCGGAGAAGAGGGTAATGGCTTTACGTTCCAGTCCTATAATGCGCACGATATGCTGGGGGCGATAAAACGGGCCCTTGCTCTGTATGCAGACCAGCCGGCGTGGCAGAAAGCTGTTGTCCACGCATTGGAATGTGATTTCAGCTGGAAAAAATCCGCAGGCGAATATATTGCCATGTACCGAAAAGTGCTGGAAGGCTAAAAGCGCGGATGAGAATATCCTCAAATTATTTCCCAAAATAAGAAACGGCGCAGTCTCATCAGAGACTGCGCCGTTTTGTTATCGTATTGAACGTTTTCCTGAGACAGGAATGGAGATTGCAGAATAGACGCGGACGTTTTTCCACCAAACCGGGCAATGAAACAAAATCAAAGAAGCCAGTCAACTGCCAGGCCACTCATAAAAAAACCTACAATGTCCGCCGTGAGCGCAGAGGGGAG
>JBJEQT010000079.1:0-3248 GCA_051881895.1 Oscillospiraceae bacterium | reverse complement strand
AAAAAGCAACTTCTCTTTTTTCAGAACAAGCGGAAGGAATCTTTTGGGCACCAAGACAGGGACGTGTGGAAGCTTTTTGCTTTCACACGTTTTTTGTTTTTTGCGAATTATTTATCAATGTCATGCTTTTTATTTTCGAAAGGAGTGTTTTACAGTGGAGATGAAAACCCCATTATACGACTGCCATGTTGCCTGCGGCGGAAAGATCGTTCCTTTTGCCGGGTACCTTCTTCCAGTGCAGTATCCCACCGGCGTTATCGCGGAACACATGGCCGTCCGGACCCAGGCGGGCCTGTTTGACGTTTCCCACATGGGTGAGGTAATGATTACAGGTCCCGACGCTTTTGCCAATATCCAGAACCTGTTTACCAACGACTTTACCAGCATGACCGACGGGAAAGTCCGCTACAGCCCCATGTGCTACGAAGACGGCGGCGTGGTGGACGATTTGATTGTCTATCGCTACAATCAGGAAAAATACCTGGTAGTGGTCAACGCCTCCAACCGTCACAAAGACGTGGAGTGGATGAAAGCTCATCTGTCCGGCGACGTAACATTGGAGGATATTTCCGACCGGGTAGCGCAGATTGCCCTGCAGGGACCCGCCTCCGCCAAAATCCTGTCCAAGCTCACTGGCGATCAGGAGCTGCCCACCAAATTCTATACCTTTAAAGACCCCATCCTGGTAGACGGCATTTCCTGCATCGTTTCCACCACCGGCTATACCGGTGAAAATGGTTATGAGTGCTACTGCGACCCCGCCGATGCGCCAAAACTGTGGAACGCGCTGCTGGAGGCCGGAAAAGAGGATGGCCTTATCCCCTGCGGACTCGGAGCCCGCGATACCCTTCGTCTGGAAGCAGCCATGCCTTTGTACGGGCATGAAATGGATGAAACCATCACGCCGGTCGAAACTGGGCTGGGCAGCTATGTAAAAATGGCGAAACCGGATTTCATCGGCAAAAAAGGCCTGGAAGAAAAAGGCGATCCGCAGCGTGCCCGCGTAGGCCTTAAAATCACCGGCCGCGGTATTGCCCGTGAGCACTGCGATGTTTATGCCGACGGGCAAAAAATCGGCCACACCACTTCCGGCACGCACTGCCCCTTCCTGGGATATGCGATTGCCATGGCTTTGGTGGATCTTGCGCACAGCGCGGTGGGAACTTCGGTAGAAATCGACGTTCGCGGCCGGAAAATTGCCGCCGAGGTCGTACCGCTCCCCTTCTACAAAAAATCTAAATAGCCGGACGCAGTCTGATAAAAGCAGGAGGTCTTATGATGGAGCCATTCCAGACAGACGCTTTTCGCGTATTTGACAAACAATGGGCGCTGGTCACCGCCGGCTCTCTGGACGATTACAATACCATGACCATCAGCTGGGGCGGGTTAGGCACGCTATGGAGCCGCCCGGTAGCCACCGTGTATGTGAAACCAATTCGTTACACCTATCAGTTTTTGGAAAAGAACGAATTTTTCACCGTCAGCTTTTTCCCGGAAGAATACAAAAAGGATTTGGGCATTCTGGGCAGCAAATCCGGACGGGACGGCGATAAGGTGGCGTTGACCGGTTTGACCCCGAAAGCGGTGGAACACGGCGTGGGGTTTGAGCAAGCGTCCGCGACGCTGATCTGCAAAAAAATTTATTGGCAGGATCTGGACCCCGGCCACATGCCGCAGGATGTAATCGGAGCATACTACCAAAGCGAAGCGCCCCACCGTATGTACCTCGGAGAGGTAACCGGCATTTTGAAATAAGCAGTCCGAAAGCAAATACCGCTTAGCGGCGCCCAAATGGCGCATACTATAAAAAATACGCTTAAAAGGAGATTTTTGACTATGAACACACCGAAAGAATTTCTGTACAGCAAATCCCATGAATGGGCCAAAAAGCTGGATGACGGCTCGGTCCTGGTCGGTTTAAGTGATAAAGCCCAAAACGATCTGGGCGACCTGGTCTTCGTGAACCTGCCCGCAGTGGGCGACAGTTTCTCTGCTGGAGATACTATGTGCGATGTGGAATCGGTTAAAGCCGTTTCCGATGTGTACGCTCCTGTATCCGGCACCGTTGCCGAAGTCAACGAGATGCTGCTGGATACCCCCGAAGCCATTAACAAAGAGCCGTATGAGGCTTGGCTTGTAAAACTGACCGATGTTTCCGGCCTGGAGGATCTGCTGGACGCTGATGCTTATATCGCCGTTTGCGAGGAGGAATAAAAACTTATGGGTTCCTACGTACCTTCCACCCCGGCGCAGCGCCGGGAAATGCTGGAGGCGGTAGGCTGCTCATCCATGGAAGAACTGTTCGGCCATCTGCCGCAGCAGGTGCTGCTGGACCGGCCGCTTGATCTTCCCCGCGGACTTTCGGAATTGGAAGTCCGCCGGGCCATGGAAAAAACAGCCGCCCGGAATACTGTATTCTCCACCGTATTCCGCGGCGCCGGCGCGTACCGTCATTATATTCCGGCAATTGTAAAACAGGTTGTTTCCAAAGAGGAATTTGTCACCGCTTATACCCCCTATCAGGCGGAAATCAGCCAAGGGGTGCTCCAATCGATTTTTGAATACCAGACCATGATCTGCGAACTGACCGGCATGGAAGTTTCCAACGCATCGGTTTACGACGGTGCGACTGCGGCGGCGGAGGCCGTTGCCATGTGCCGCGACCGCAAGCGCACAAAGGCGCTGATTTCCGCGGCGGCCCATCCGGATTTGATCCAGACGGTCAAAACCTACTGCGAAGGCTCCAACACGCCGGTTGAAATCATCCCGGCGAAAGACGGAAAAACAGACCTGGACGCGTTGAGCGCTATGCTGGATGACAGCGTCTGCTGCGTTTTGATCCAGCAGCCCAACTATTTCGGCCAGCTGGAAAACGCCGATCAGGCAGGTGCCATCGCTCACGAGGCGGGCGCCAAGTACATTATGAGCTGCAACCCCATCAGTCTGGGAATGCTCAAAACACCGGCTGAATCCGGCGCGGATATCGCTGTCGGCGAAGGACAACCTCTGGGACTTTCCCTGTCCTTTGGCGGCCCCTACTTAGGTTTTATGGCCTGCACCAACGCTCTGGTCCGGAAGATCCCGGGACGCATTGTCGGTGAAACCACTGACGTGGACGGCAAGCGCGCTTATGTTCTGACCCTGCAAGCCAGAGAACAGCACATTCGGCGGGAAAAAGCCTCCAGCAACATCTGCTCCAACCAGGCGCTGTGCGCGCTGACCGCTTCGGTCTACCTGGCTGCTATGGG
>JBJEQT010000078.1:0-3275 GCA_051881895.1 Oscillospiraceae bacterium | reverse complement strand
TGTTGAAAAAGCAATAACAGCTATACAAGCGTTGTATATTATACTATATTTTTCCCTTTTCTACAAATAAATTTTCCAAAATTCTTGCAACATCAGCACAAAGGTGTATGATAAAGAAGAAATCTATCGAGGGAGTGAAAGATATGTGGTGGCTTTATGCGATTGGTTCAGCTGTTTTTGCGGCGCTGACCTCTATTCTGGCCAAAATCGGTATTGAAAACGTCAATTCCAACCTGGCAACTGCTATTCGGACGATCGTTGTTCTGGTTCTTGCGTGGGGAATGGTTTTTCTGACCGGTTCCCAGGCGGGACTGAAGGAAATCTCCAACAAAAGCTGGCTGTTTTTGATTCTTTCCGGGCTGGCAACCGGCTTATCCTGGCTGTGTTATTACCATGCCATTCAGGTTGGAGATGTATCAAAGGTTGTGCCCATCGACAAGCTCAGCGTCGTTTTAACGGTAGTGCTGGCTTTTGTGATCTTCCACGAAACGGTCAGCTGGAAATCCGTTGTCGGATGCGTTTTAATTGGCGCCGGAACGTTGTTTATGGTCATGAAATAGCGGTATCGTTTTATCAAAAAAAGGAGGCGCTTTGGCGCCTCCCTTTTTATGCCGGTTTTTTCCTATCTTTTATCTTTCCTCTTGTATTGCCTCCAAAACTGCCTGGGCATCCCAGCTGTCGCAGCAGGCGATAAAGGAACCATTCCCCAGATACAACAGCATTCTGCTGTCCGTATCGTCCAAAAACACGTTCTGCACCCTTTCCAACTCCCATCCATCCCCTTCCAAAAGGGTTTTTCCCGTGATACGTATCTGCATGGGAGATCCGGTTTGCTGGCGTAATCTGCGGCAAAAACGTATCAGCTGCTCCATCTGCTCCTCCGGGACGAAAAAACAAACCTCATCCGGATGAGGGCCAGGCGGCGCAAAAAATGCCGAAACGTTTAAGGCGCTGCATGCGAGTCCGCCGAGCAATACCGGAAAAATATGGGTGTCGGCCGGGTCCCAGAACACGCCTGCCAGCAGAAGGCCTTCGGTTTTCTTCAAGGACTTTTTACGCATTATATCCGCCTCCGGTTTTCACATGCGGAATGCCCAGACTGGCCATTTCCCGCGCCAACTGCCGGCAGACCTCCTCAGAGGCCTCTGTCAAAGGCAAACGGCAGGGCCCCGCCCGCCATCCGGCCAGGTTCATCGCTTGCTTGATCGGAATGGGATTGACCTGCGAAAACAGCGCGTCTATCATTCCCATCAGGCGCAGCTGCAATGCCCGGCAGCCAGCCAAATCGTTATTTTGCACCCGCCGGCAAAGGTCCGCCATCTCCCCGGGCAGCAGATTGGAGACCACGGAAACCACGCCTTTTCCTCCCATAGCCAAAATCGGCGCGGCGACATCATCATTTCCGCTGTATACCGGCAATTCCGATCCGCAGGACGCGATGATGCGGGAGGCTTTTGCCACATCGCCGCTGGCTTCCTTAATGCCCGCAATCAGCGGATGCTCTGATAGTTTGCGGCAGGTCTCCAGCGAGATATCCATGCCGGTCCGGGACGGTACATTGTAAACGATCAACGGAAGACCGGCTGCCTCGGCGATGGTGAAAAAATGCCGGATCAGCCCATCCTGGGTGGTTTTGTTGTAGTAGGGCGTAACCGACATCAGCGCATCGGCCCCGATGGCCGCAGCCTCTTTGGAGGTTATGATGGAAAATGCCGTATCGTTGCTGCCGCTGCCGGCAATTACCGGAATCCTTCCGGCCACCTGTTCCACCACGCAGGATACGGCCTGCAGGTGCTCCTCTCGGCTGAGAGTCGCGCATTCCCCAGTGGTGCCGCAGACAACCAGCGCGTCGATTCCCTGCTCGATCTGCCACTCGACCAGCCGTTTCATCTCGTCCAGATTCATCGACCCGTCCGGGCCCATCGGGGTAATCAGCGCCGTAGCCGCACCTAAAAAAACAGCTTGTTTCATCCGGATCAACCGCCTTTCCAACAATTCAGTCAGATGTGGTTTTCCGCCGAAACAAGCTGCGTTCTGCTTGGTATGTACTTAGTCCAAATAGCCCTTGGCTGCCAACAGCTCCGCCATTAAAACAGCGCCGCCCGCCGCACCGCGCAGGGTGTTATGAGAAAGGCAGATAAACTTCACATCATACTGTGTATCTTCCCTTAAACGTCCTACGCTGACGGCCATGCCGTTTTCCAGCATCCGGTCCAGCTTGGGCTGGGGCCGGTCGTTTTCTTCAAAATAATGCAAAAATTGTTTGGGAGCGCTGGGCAGGCCCAGCTTTTGGGGTGCCCCCTCAAAAGCAGCCCATTTTTCCTTGATCTGCTCCAGGGTCGGCTTTTTCTCAAAGCTCGCAAACACCGCTGCCGTATGACCATCGGATACATTGACCCGCAGGCACTGGGTGGTGATCGACGGTGCTTTCGCCGGGACCACACCTTCGGAACCTACAGTACCCCAGATTTTCAGAGGCTCCTGCTCACTTTTTTCCTCTTCTCCGGAAATAAAGGGAATTACGTTATCGTCCATCTCCGGGCAGGTGGCGAACGTTTTGCCCGCGCCGGAAATCGCCTGATAGGTACAGGCCAGAACCTTTGTCACACCGAATTCTTCCATCAGCGGGTGCAGCGCCGGAACATAGCTTTGCAAAGAACAATTGGATTTCACCGCGATAAAGCCCCGTTTGGTCCCCAGGCGCCGACGTTGAATATCGATCAGCGCCGCATGATCGTCATTGATTTCCGGGATAATCATCGGAACGTCAGGGGTGGCTCGATGCGCGCTGTTGTTGGAAATAACCGGGCACTCCAGCTTGGCATATGCCTCCTCCAGCGCACGGGTCTGGGCTTTATCCATGTTGACAGCGCAGAAAACAAAATCCACCATACCCGCGATTTTTTCCATATCGGCGGTGGCGTCCATCACGATCATTTTTTTCATCTGCTCCGGCATGGGAGTGTTCATCGCCCAGCGGGGTCCGACCGCTTCTTCATAAGTTTTTCCGGCGGACCGGGAGGATGCTGCCAAAACCACCGGGTGAAACCACGGATGATTTTCCAAAAGGCTTACAAATCTCTGGCCGACCATACCGGTCGCGCCGATGATGCCGACTTTGAAATCTTTCATTGTCCTGACTCCTTTGTTTTCTTATTGCTATCCTATTTTTCCGCTTCAAAAATGGTGACAGAAAAAAGGCTTTTTCTTTCGACGAAAATCCGCCCTCTCCAGACCAGCGGGACCTTGGAAAAACCAGTTGTCAACCGCCGTCT
>JBJEQT010000077.1:0-3277 GCA_051881895.1 Oscillospiraceae bacterium | reverse complement strand
AGCCAGAACTACATACTCCATTAAAACTCTCAACGAAAAAGGTATTGAAACCGAAGAGCTGGCAAACCAGTCCGCTACTTGGGACGCTACCAAAGCGAAAGAGCTGATGGAGACCTGGCTGGGTAAATTCGGCGACCAGATCGAAATGGTAATCGCAAACAACGACGGTATGGCTATGGGTGCAATCGAAGCTCTGGCTGGTAACGGTTACTTCGGCAGCGATGGCAAATATATGCCAGTATTCGGCGTTGACGCTTTGCCGGAAGCTCTGGACCTGATCGAAGCCGGTAAGATGGCTGGTACCGTTCTGAACAACCCACTGGGTCAGGGCACCGCATGTGTAGAGCTGGCTGTTAACTACGCAGCAGGCAAAGATCCTCTGGATGGCACCGAATGGACCTTGGACGACACCAAAGCCGTTCGTGTACCTTACGTTGGCATTACTGTTGACAATATGGATATTGCAAAAGAAGCTTACGGCCTGAAATAGTATCCAATTCAACAAAATCGTTCTGTTTGTTTTGTAATGAACAGATAAACTAAGGACAGCAGACAGGAACGAAAACAGTTCGTGTCTGCTGTTTTTTATCGTAATGAAAAGTGGTGACGAGCATAAATGGGTAAAGAAAATTATGTTTTGGAAATGTCCGGTATTGTAAAGGAATTTCCTGGCGTAAAGGCGCTTGACAATGCGCAGCTGTTTCTCCGCCCTGGTACAGTACACGCTCTGATGGGTGAAAACGGCGCGGGCAAATCCACCCTGATGAAATGCCTCTTTGGTATTTATGCAAAGGACGCCGGTGAAATCAAGGTAAACGGCGAAGTTGTTTCCTATGAAAACCCAAAACAGGCATTGGAGCATGGCGTATCCATGGTGCATCAGGAGCTGAATCAGGTGCGTCAAACCCGGGTAGCCGATAATATCTGGCTGGGACGTTTCCCGAAAAAAGGTCTCGTGGTGGATGAAAAATACATGATCACCGAGACCCAGAAAATTTTTGATGACTTGGGAATTAAAGTAGACCCGAGAACAAAAGTAGGTTCCCTTTCGGTATCGCAGGCACAGATGATCGAGATCGCGAAGGCGGTTTCCTACGATGCGAAAATCGTGGTAATGGACGAGCCGACTTCCTCCCTGACGGAGCAGGAGGTTGCTCATTTGTTCCGCATTATTGAACAATTGAAATCAAAAGGCGTTGGCATTATCTATATTTCCCATAAGATGGAGGAAATCCTGAAAATATCCGATGAAGTCACCATCATGCGTGACGGTAAATGGATCGCCACTGAGCCGGCCAGCGAGCTGACCACCGATAAAATCATTAAACTGATGGTTGGCCGCGACCTGAGCCATCGTTTTCCGCCGAAAACCAATGTTCCCGGCGAGGATATTCTGAAGGTGGAGCACTTTAATACCCTTTATGATCCAAAAATCAAGGATGTAAGCTTCAACCTGAAAAAAGGTGAGATCCTGGGCGTGGCAGGTCTGATGGGTTCCGGGCGTACAGAACTGGTGGAGGCTTTGTTCGGCCTTCGCAAGGTGGATTCCGGCGAGGTCTTTGTAGAAGGCAAGAAAGTGAACAACAAAGACTCTCTGGCCGCGATCAAAAATGGCTTTGCCCTGTTGACGGAAGAGCGCCGTGCCACCGGTATTTTCTCTGTTGGAGATATTCGTTTTAACTCGGTTATTGCCAATATCAAGGCCTATGCCAATAAAATCGGCGCCCTCAATGACAAGAAGATGAAAGAGGACACCAAGTGGGTCATTGACAGTATGCATGTCAAGACCCCAAGTGAGAAGACAAAAATCGGTTCTCTGTCCGGCGGTAACCAGCAGAAAGTTATTCTGGGACGCTGGCTGCTGACAGAACCGGATATTCTGATGCTGGACGAACCGACCCGAGGCATCGACGTCGGTGCAAAATATGAGATTTACCAGCTGATTCTCGATCTTGCCAACAAAGGTAAGGGTGTAATCGTAATTTCTTCCGAAATGCCGGAGCTGTTGGGCATCAGCGACCGCATTATGGTCATGAGCAATGGCCGTCTTGCCGGTATTGTCAATACGGCCGAAACCAATCAGGAAGAAATTTTGGCTCTGGCGGCTAAATATATCTAAGGGGTGCTGTTTGTGGATAAAGCAAAAAAACAACAAATCGCGAATTTCCTGCTCTCATACGGTATTTATATCGTATTTGCGCTGATGATCCTGGTGATCGTTATTCTGGACCCAAGCGTTCTGTCTCTGAACAGCTTGACTACTATTCTGACCCAGTCCTCCACCCGCTGCATGCTGGCGCTGGGCGTTGCGGGCTTGATCGTTCTTGCCGGTACAGACCTTTCCATCGGCCGTATGGTTGGTATGGGTGCGGTTCTGGCAGCTTCTCTGCTGCAGGCGCCGGATTTTGCACGCCGTATCTTCCCGAACCTTCCTTCCAACTGGGGCTTTATTTTCCTGGTAATCGCGCTGGTAGTCGTTCTGCTTGCCTGCGCTTCCGCAGTCAGCGGTACCATGGTTGCGAAACTGAAAATGCATCCGTTTATTGCTACCCTCGGTATGCAGCTGGTTATGTACGGTGTATGTTCTACATACTACAACTGGGTCGGCGGTTCTCCAATTGGTTCCCTGAACGAAGATTTTAAATCCATTGCACAGGGCAAAGTGATCGACTTTGGCGGCGGCGCCAACCTGTCCTTGCTGGTTGTTTACGCCGGTATCGCCATTGCGGTGATCTGGTTCATCTGGAACAAGACCACTTTCGGTAAAAACATGTTCGCTGTCGGCGGAAACACCGAAGCAGCTGCCGTATCCGGCGTTAACGTAGATAAGACCATCATTACCACTTATATTCTGGCCGGTATCCTTTACGGTATTGCCTCCGTACTGGAGCTGGGCCGTACCGGTTCCGCTACCAATAACCTGGGCGTTAACTACGAAACCGATGCCATCTCCGCCTGCGTAGTCGGCGGCGTATCCTTCAACGGCGGTGTTGGTACCATCGGCGGTGTTGTACTGGGCGTACTTCTGCTGCAGGCCATCAACTTCGGTTTGGCTTATGTCGACGTTGACCCGAACCTTCAGTATATTGTAAAAGGTTTGATCATCCTGGTTGCAGTTGCCATCGATATGAGAAAATATGTTAAGAAAAAGTAATCGTCACCACTGATTCTTTTTCAAGAAAAGCGGTTCTCCCTCGGGAGGGCCGCTTTTTGCGTCGGTTACGGTGTTGATTTTTCTCATGGAATATACTATAATAAAAACAGCCCGCAAACAGAT
>JBJEQT010000076.1:0-3334 GCA_051881895.1 Oscillospiraceae bacterium | reverse complement strand
TTTCGAGTCACTGGTTTTCAAGACCAGCTCCTTAAACCGCTCGGACACCTCTCCATCCGTGACGGAGATTATTTTATCATAACCAAAAAGCAAAGTCAAGGATCTTGCAAAAAATCCCGCTTCTTTTCTGAAAATACAGCTTCCTTTTCCCCCTCGTTCTTTTTGATCCTTCAGAAAAAAATTTGACACGCACCCCGCAAAAGGGTATATTAATAAATAGATACCTTATGAAACTTTCGCCGCTGTTTTATCTGGCTAAAAACAGCTGTTGCAGAATGGAGGAAAAAGATGAAACCTGTAATCCTGATTGCGCCGGACGATGGGTTTAACCCCATGTTTCAGGCTCCGCACACGATTATCAGCAGCAATTACACCAAATGCGTTTTAGAAGCCGGCGGTATCCCCGTCGTAGCTTTTGACGTGAACTGCGCCGCAGAATATGTCGCCATGGCAGATGGCCTTCTGCTCACCGGCGGCGCTTCTGACATCCATGCCGGCAATTACGGAGAGATCTACAAAGACCGCATGGGCGGGCCGAATCATCCGCTCAATGAGCTGCGGGACGATATGGATTTCACCCTGCTTCGCGGCTTTATGGAGGCAGGAAAACCGGTATTCGGCATTGGACGGGGCCTCCAGGTGATAAACGTGGCGCAGGGCGGCTCTTTGTATATGGACTTGCCTACTGAGCCCGGGCTGGAGCACGAGCAGCAAAATCACACCGTTTTGGCAGAGCCGGATTCTTTTGTCTCCTGCTACAGCGCGCAGGAGGAAGTAGTCAGCCGCCATCATGAGGGGATCAAAGCGCTGGGCCGCGAATTGAAAGTCTGCGCCAAATCTCCGGATGGTCTTGTAGAGGCCGTTGAACATACTTCCCTGCCGGTATTTGCCGTACAATGGCATCCGGAACAATCCCAGACCGAAGCGGATAAGGCGCTGTTCGAACGTCTGGTGATCCTTTGCAAAGGAGGCGACCGCTGATGAAACCGATTATTTGTATTGCCCCCGCTCCCGCTGTGGAGCCAATGTTTTTTAACGACGGCTGGATGGTCAATAAAAAGTATTTCCTGGGTGTCACCGCAGGCGGCGGTGTCCCTGTCATGGCTACCGATATTGAGCTGGTGGAGGAATACGCCCGTCTGTGCGACGGTCTGGTCCTCACCGGCAGCGCGATGTTTACCCCCTCTCCCGAATACGCTGCGCAGGCCAAGGTCATCGAAAAACAAAAGCGGGATCCTTTGGACCGGGAATTATTCTACGCGTTTCAGCGGGCTGGAAAGCCGGTTCTTGGCATCTGCCGCGGCCAGCAGAACGTCAACGTGTTTCTGGGAGGTACCCTGGCGAAAAAATTCAAACTCACCGACGGCGTGGAGCATTTGATGCATAAGCACGAAATCGTCGCGGAACCCGGTTCTCTGATCTGCGAGTTGTTTGGCGAAAAATTTATCACCAACAGCCGCCATAACAACCGAATCGATCAGCTGGCCGACGGGCTGAAAATTACCGCCCGCTCCCATGACGGAGTCATCGAGGCAATTGAGCATGAATCCCAGCCGATTTACGCGGTTCAATGGCATCCGGAGCGGATGCGCGGCGATCTGCCCGATCCTTTCGACGGGCCGGATACCACTGTTCTGTTCCAAAAATTCAGTGAAATCTGCATGGAACACAAAAAGTAAACGCAACTTTCGAATTTGCTTTTTGGGGATTGTCTGGTTTTACCCGCCTTTACTGAAGGCGGGTATCCTTTTGTTTGAGAAAATGGCTCTTGCGGAAAAGAAAATGTCAGTCAAACAAATCATTTTGTAAAATTCTGTGCTTTTCACTCGGCTGACAATGTGATACGATAGAAAAAGCAATCAATGTCTGAAAAGGCAAAGGGAGGAACGATATGAGTTTTATCAAAAAGAACTGGTCTGGCATGCTTTTGTGCCTGGCCATCGCCATTCCGGCCTGGTATCTTGGCAAACTGTTTCCGGTAGTCGGCGGCCCGGTGCTGGCTATCCTCATCGGTCTTTTGGTAGCGATGATTCCGCGCAAGCCGGCACTGCAAAGCGGCATTACTTTTACTTCGAAAAAAGTTCTGCAATATGCGATTATTCTGCTGGGTTTTGATATGAACCTGTTTCATATTCTGGAAGTCGGCCGCCAATCCTTACTGATTATCGTCGTTACGATTTCCACCGCTTTGATTGTTGCCTATCTGGTCAGCCGGCTGTTGAAAATCCCATCCAAAACCGCTATTCTCATCGGAGTTGGTTCTTCGATCTGCGGCGGCTCTGCCATTGCGGCCACTGCCCCGGTTATCGACGCAGACGACGAGGATGTTGCCAAATCCATCTCCACTATTTTTCTTTTTAACGTGCTGGCTGCTTTTATTTTCCCCGCCGCCGGCATGGCTCTTGGCATGAGCGATCAGGGATTCGGCATGTGGGCCGGTACCGCTGTAAACGATACCTCTTCTGTCGTCGCTGCGGCCACAACCTGGAGCAGCGCCGTTGGCAACGATACCGCTTTGACTTTGGCTACCATTGTAAAATTGACCCGTACCCTGGCCATCATTCCAATTACCTTTGTGCTGGCTTTATACCGCTCCCGCAAAGAAAAACAAAATACCAAGGGCAATTTCAGCCTTGCTAAAATTTTCCCCTGGTTTATTCTGTTTTTCCTGCTCGCCGCTGTCATCAGCACGGTTACCGGTATGCCCGCTTCCATCAGCAAACCGATTGTCAGCTTTGGTAAGTTTCTTATCACCATGGCAATGGCGGCTATCGGGCTTAATACCAACCTGATCAGCCTGATTAAAAATGGGGGCAAACCGATTCTTTTGGGACTGTGCTGCTGGGTGGCTGTCGCATTTGCATCTTTGGGCATGCAGGTCCTGCTCAAGCTGTGGTAAAATAGGAAGTAAAAAGCGGAGGGCTTTTCCCTCCGCTTTTTGTTTGCCCAATTTTTTATGCAGGTTCTTTCCTCTTTGCGCTTATTTTTCGGGCAAACCCATCAAAGAGCAATTCCCATTACGTCCCGGTAATACCCAATAGACTTGCGCATAAATTCCTCCGTTACCCCAAAATGCTCCGCCAAATCCCACGGTTCCACGATTCCGTGCCTGAGGCACTCCCGCAGTTCCTCCAGTGGGATATACTGCAAAATTGCCGCCATATCCCCGCCCAGCGCTTTTTGATACAAATTCCACGCGACCAACTGCAAATGATCCCGGTATCGGACCGGCAGCCCTTCCTTTTTCAAAATTTCGTTCTGCTGCGGAGCTGTCACCGGCAGCTCCAGCAAAATCCGCAGCCTCTGCTTGAGCTGATAGGTTTTTTCTTCCTTT
>JBJEQT010000075.1:0-3337 GCA_051881895.1 Oscillospiraceae bacterium | reverse complement strand
AGTACGGCGTTTTGATTTTGGAGGATAACCCCTACGGCGAGCTTCGTTTTTCCGGCGAGGATGTGCCGACCATCAAATCGTTGGACACCGAAGGAATCGTCATTTACTGCGGAAGCTTTTCCAAGGTGCTGTCGCCCGGTCTGCGGGTGGGATATGTGGTGGCTCCCAAAGAGATCATCGCCAAGCTGACAGTGGCCAAGCAGTCCTCCGACGTACATACCACCATTCTTTCGCAGCTGATTTGCGATCGTTTCTTGAAAGAATATGATTTCGACGCCCATGTCGCCGGCCTGCGGGAAATCTACCGCAAAAAATCTTCGCTGATGATCCGTCAGATCGACCAGCATTTCAATCCGGCGGTTGTACATACCAATCCGGAAGGCGGTCTGTTCCTTTGGTGCACGCTCCCGAAGGGCAGCGATATGCTGGCGTTCTGCAAAGCGGCGGTGGAACAACAGGTCGCCGTAGTACCGGGAACCGCCTTTTTGACCGATGACAACGGGACTTCCGAGTCGGTCCGTCTGAATTTCTCGACCCCCACTGACGAGCAGATTGTGGAAGGAATCAGCCGCCTGGGGGCTTTGACTCAAAAAATGTTCTAGGAAGGTGTTATTGATGGAAAACCAAGCGCCTGCACGCAAAAAGATTATTTTTTCCGGCATCCAGCCCAGCGGGCAGATCACCCTGGGCAATTATCTGGGCGCAGTCCGCAACTGGGTACAGCTGCAGGAGGACTACAACTGCATTTACAGCATTGTCAACATGCACGCGATCACTGTCCGGCAGGACCCGGCGCAGTTAAGACAGCGGACGCTGGAGGCGTACGCGCTGATCTTGGCCTGCGGCGTCGACCCGGAAAAATCCATCGCGTTTATTCAAAGTCATGTCAAGGAACACGCGGAGGCCAACTGGGTGCTGGCTTGCTACACCCAGTTTGGAGAGCTGAACCGGATGACCCAGTTCAAAGATAAATCCGCCAAAAATCCGGACAACATCAACGCCGGCCTGTTTACCTATCCGGTGCTGATGGCAGGGGATATCCTGCTTTATCAAACCGATCTGGTGCCGGTAGGCATTGATCAGAAGCAGCATTTGGAACTGGCCAGAGATGTGGCGATCCGCTTTAACGGCCAGCACGGCAACACCTTTGTGGTGCCGGACGGCTATATCCCGAAAATGGGCGCCAAGATTATGTCCTTGCAGGATCCCACCAAGAAGATGAGCAAGTCCGACCCGAACCCCAAGGGCTGTGTTTATATCCTCGACCCGCCGGAAACCATCATCAAAAAGTTTAAAAGCGCTGTTACCGATTCCGAAGCCCAGGTGGCATATCGGGAAGGAAAAGACGGTATCAATAACCTGATGACCATCTATTCTTGTGTTACCGGCAAGTCTTATGAGGAAATCGAGGCCGAATTTGCCGGAAAAGGCTATGGCGATTTTAAAATGGCTGTCGGCCAGGCGGTAGCGGATCATCTGGCTCCAATCCGTGAAAGATATCATCAGCTGATGAATGATAAGCCTTATCTGGAAAGCTGTTACCGTTCGGGAGCGGAAAAGGCGTCCCGCATTGCAGGCCGTACGCTGGAAAAGGTTTATAAAAAGGTTGGCTTCCTTTCAAAATAGCATTTCTTTTACTGGCGCCCCTCCGAGCTTCGGAGGGGCGCTTTTGATTCCACCGGTATTTCCGCTGCGGCCGGTACTATTTCGGACAAAAGGGTCATATAGTTGTGGTAGCGAAACGCACAAGGGGACGGTGTTTTATGGATGGCAGCAAGCAAAGCGATCCCCGGCCAGGCCGCGCCAATCCGTTTTTCACATAGGATACCCGCGAAAAGCAGCGATCAACAAGGAGGCTAGATCAATGGAAAACCGCAGCATTTATCAGGACATTGCGATGCGGACCGGTGGAGATATTTATTTAGGCCTTGTGGGGCCGGTCCGTACGGGAAAGTCGACCTTTATCAAAAAATTCATGGAAACACTGGTCATCCCCAATATCGACAGTGATTACCGTCGGGAGCGGGCGGTAGATGAATTGCCGCAGTCGGCCGCGGGGAAAACCATTATGACCACCGAGCCAAAGTTTATCCCCGAAGAGGCGGTGGAGGTGTTTTTAGACAATCAGGCGTCTTTCCGGGTACGGCTGATCGATTGTGTGGGCTATGTGGTACCCAGCGCGCTGGGATATGTGGAAAACGATGGGCCCCGTATGGTCATGACCCCGTGGTTTGAGGAAGAAGTTCCTTTTAACATGGCGGCGGAGATCGGTACCCGAAAGGTGATTCAGGAACATTCCACCATCGGTCTTGTGGTAACGACTGACGGCTCAATCAGCGATATTCCCCGGGAAGAGTACGAGCAGGCGGAAGAGAGGGTCATTTCGGAGTTAAAAGAGATCGAAAAACCGTTTGTAGTGCTGTTAAACGCCACAGAGCCAGGCGCCGCGAAGGTGCAGGATCTGGCGCAGCAGTTGGCGGAAAAATATGAAGTGCCGGTGATACCGGTCAACTGCCTGGAGCTGACCCAAAATGATATCCGCCAGATCATGTCTGCCGTTTTATACCAATTCCCGGTCAAGGAGATCTGTGTGGATTTTCCGCGCTGGATTCTTTCGCTGAAACAGGATCACTGGCTGCGTCGGGAGCTGGTCGGCACAATTCTGGAGCATGCCCAGCAGATTGTCCGCATCCAGGATGTGGCGTCTGCTATGGCGAAAACTGCGGAACAGGAGCATGTGGAAAGCGCGTTTGTTTCCGAAATCGATCTGGGCCGCGGCAGGGTAAAGCTGCTGATGCAGGTGCCGGGGAACCTTTTGTATGAGATTATCGATGAAATGACCGGTTTGACAATCGGTTCCGAAGCGGGGCTGATGCCGTGTATGATCGAATTGGCCCAGATGAAGCGGGATTACGAGAAAATCAAGGGCGCATTGGATCAGGTGGAGGCGGTGGGCTACGGGATTGTCATGCCCACGCTGGATGAACTGAAGCTGGAGGAGCCGGAAATCGTTAAGCAGGGCAGCCGCTACGGCGTGCGCTTAAAAGCCAGCGCGCCGTCGATCCACATGATGAAAGCAGATATTACCACGGAAATTTCGCCGATTGTCGGGTCGGAAAAGCAGTCGGAGGAACTGGTCATGTATTTGCTGCAGGAGTTTGAGGATAGCCCGGAGAAAATATGGGAGTCGAATATTTTTGGCAAGTCACTGCATTCCCTGGTCAATGAGGGACTGCACAATAAGCTTTACCGAATGCCCCAGGAGGCCCGCCTCAAGCTGCAGGAGACCATCGAGCGGATTATCAACGATGGGTGCAACGGGCTGCTGTGTCTGATC
>JBJEQT010000074.1:0-15031 GCA_051881895.1 Oscillospiraceae bacterium | reverse complement strand
CATAGGCTTGTTGTTCACTTTTAGCCACCACTGTTTTGCAGCAGACACAACGGTTCCCATTGTTTGTTTCTCCACGGCGCATACCCCCTATTTCCTGTAAATTTTCCCTATTTTACAGCCATTATAAATTTGTTTTGTACTTTTGTCAATGCTTAAAAATATGCTGCCTTGGTGAAATCGGCAGGCGTTGGCGGACTCAGACGAAATGATAAAAGTACCGCCCTGTTCCTTCCAAAGCATTTCGACAGTTTGTATAAGAAAAGGATGCAGCATGGCGCAATTTTGGGAAAAAGGGAATTTTTGTTTTCGGATGGTGGAAATCAGCCCCAAAGTGTGATATGCTGGAACAGCTGCCAAAACGGGGCTGCCCGGCTTTTTGACTTTTGGCCAGGTACGGGCGGGCCTTATCGATAAAAGGAGTGTTTCATTTCACATGAGAGAAGATCATCGTCCCATCCACGCCAAAATTCCGGGGATGGGACAGAGAAGCATAAAAACCGCTCTGGCGGCCACACTTGTGGCGCTTATCTATGTGTTTGCCGGGCGCAACCCCACTTTCGCCTGCATAGGGGCGATTTTTGGAATGGGAAGCGATATGGATAATTCCTGGCTCAACGGCGGAAACCGCCTGATCGGTACCGTCATCGGCGGATTTTTGGGCATCGGCTTGTTTTGGCTTGAGCATCAGCTGTTCCCGACTGGGAACTATTTCTTTCGGCTGCCGATTCTTTTTCTGGGAATCATGATTCTGGTGGCGGTTTCGGTGCAATTCCGCTGGCCCGGCGCGGTGCAGCCCGGCGGCGTGGTGCTGTGCATTATCCTGTTTAATACCCCTGCCCATCACATTGCATACGCCCTGGATCGAATGCTTGATACGGGAATCGGCGTAGTGGCGGCACTGGCTGTCAACCTGATTCTGCCCCGCCAAAGGCTGGATCGCTGGCTTCATCTGGAGCCAAAAACACAGAAAGAAGAGCAGGACTGCGCGGATCAGGCGCAGCTGTCCTAGGCGCAGGCACGTTCCTATCAAAAGAAAAGAGCCTTTCCCATGGGAAAGGCTCTTTTTTGTATCAGCAGTTTATTTGGCTTGTACTTCGCCAAACGGTTTTTTATAAGGTTTATAGACATAGCCGTCCTCGTCGCTGTATAAATCCTCCAGATTACCCTCGTAGGTAAGCCCATCGCCTACCGAACCGTTGACGCCGCAGATTTTCGCGGCGAATTTTGCGCCGAAGTCCATGGCCTCCCGTACCCGCTCGCTGCCGGTTTTTTTAGAATCGGTATAGGCAACGGAAAAAGAACAGGTGAAGGAATCGCCGGCGCCCATCGTGTCAACAACAGTGGCCGGCGCGGCCTTTCCGACATAGAACTGCTCGCCGTCAAATACGATTTGCCCCTCGGCGCCGCGGGTCCCCACAACGATTTTCGGCCCGTAACTGTGTATCCGCCGCAGAAGCGCATGAATCTGCTCCTCGCCGCCCTGCTGATTGCAGGAGAGGAAGCAATAATCCACATGGGGGCAGTATTCTTTGAGGAGATCCTCGGTGAATTCCTCCGAAAAATCATAGGCAAAGGGAATCCCCAAATCATTGATTTTCTGGATCTCGGTTGCATCCAAGTTGGAGTAGCAGTCGGAAATGACCAAATCAAAGCCTTTGATATATGCCAGATCCTCTTGGTCCAACACAATGGGAGTCATGGCGTTTACGCCTTTGCGGGTACCGTGGAAGGTGCGGTTACCGTCCACCAGTGTGGTCATGGCGTAGCTGCATTGTCCGTGCAGGACCTTGCAGCGCGTGAGGTCCACGCCGTTTTTCTCCAGCACCCATTTCAGGTGTTTGCCGCGCACATCATCGGAAAAGTATCCCAAATAAGCGGAATCCGCCCCCGCCCATTTGGCATAGATCGACGTGTTGAGCTGGTTGCCGCCGGGGTACATTGTCTTGATAAAATCATATACGTCCATGGTGTTGAAGCCGATGGAAATAGAACGAATCATGAGAAAACCGCCTTTCTTTCCAATTTTCGATTTCCAAATTATCATAGCATGAATACGGCGGCAAAGGCAATTGAAAATCAAAAGAAATCCGCCTTTTTGTACGAATTTGGGGGAAATGTCAAAAGGTACCAACAAGTCCTTGTGAAGGATTGCGATGCCGGAAGGGCAGCCCGGGGCAGGAGGAATCCGCGCGGAGGAAGAATGAAAAAACAGGCGCTCCGTCCTGGACGGAACGCCTGTTTTGTTTGAAAGATTGCTGTTGCGCGAAAGAGATTAGTCTTTCAGCGCAGCCTGAGCAGCAGCCAGTCTCGCGATCGGTACGCGGAAAGGCGAGCAGGATACGTAGGTCAGGCCCACTCTGTGGCAGAACTCAACAGAGGACGGGTCGCCGCCGTGCTCACCGCAGATGCCCAGTTTGATGTCGGGACGGGTGGATTTACCCAGCTCCGCAGCCATCTTGACCAGTTTGCCTACGCCGGTCTGATCCAGTTTCGCGAACGGATCGTTCTCGTAGATCTTCTTGTCGTAGTACGCGCCCAGGAATTTGCCTGCGTCGTCACGGCTGAAGCCGAAGGTCATCTGGGTCAGGTCGTTGGTACCGAAGGAGAAGAACTCTGCCTCTTTGGCGATCTCGTCAGCGGTCAGAGCAGCTCTCGGGATCTCAATCATGGTACCGACTTTGTAGTGCATATCGGAACCAGCCTCTTTGATGATGGCGTCAGCGGTTTCGCAGACAACCTTCTTCACATAGGCCAGCTCTTTGATCTCGCCAACCAGCGGGATCATGATTTCCGGAACGATGGTCCAATCCGGATGTTTCTTCTGAACGTTCAAAGCCGCTTTGATAACAGCCTCGGTCTGCATCTCAGCGATTTCCGGATAGGTAACCGCCAGACGGCAGCCACGATGACCCATCATGGGGTTAAACTCATGCAGAGAAGCGATGATCGCTTTGATCTCTTCCACGGTCTTGCCCTGGGTTTTGGCCAGCGCTTCGATATCTTTTTCTTCAGTGGGAACAAACTCATGCAGAGGCGGATCCAGGAAACGGATGGTTACGGGGCAGCCTTCCATTGCTTCGTACAGCTCTTCGAAGTCGCCCTGCTGCATCGGTTCCAGTTTCGCCAGAGCAGCTTTTCTCTGCTCAACGGTATCGGAGCAGATCATCTCACGGATCGCGGCGATTCTGCCGTCGTTGAAGAACATGTGCTCGGTACGGCACAGGCCGATACCCTGAGCGCCCAGGCTTCTGGCTTTCTTCGCGTCGGCAGGAGTATCCGCGTTGGTGCGAACCTGCAGCTTGCGGTATTTGTCAGCCCATTCCATTACACGGCCAAACTCGCCGCCGATGGAAGCGTCCACGGTGGGGATAATGCCGTCGTAGATGTTACCGGTAGAACCGTCGATGGAGATGTAATCACCCTCATGGTAGGTTTTGCCGGCCAGAACGAATTTCTTGTTCTCCTCATCCATGTTGATGTCGGAGCAGCCAGATACGCAGCAGGTACCCATGCCGCGGGCAACAACAGCCGCATGAGAGGTCATACCGCCGCGAACGGTCAGGATGCCCTGAGATGCTTTCATGCCTTCGATGTCCTCAGGAGAGGTTTCCAGACGAACCAGAACAACCTTTTCGCCTTTTGCGGCCCACTCTTTGGCATCTTCAGCGGTGAATACGATTTTACCGCAGGCAGCACCGGGAGAAGCGGCCAGCGCTTTGGCGACGGGAGTCGCTTTTTTCAGAGCGGCAGCGTCGAACTGCGGGTGCAGCAGCGCATCCAGGGTTCTGGGGTCGATCATCAGAACAGCCTGTTTGTCGTCGATCATGCCCTCGTCAACCAGGTCGCAGGCGATTTTCAGCGCCGCGGTAGCGGTACGTTTACCGTTTCTGGTCTGCAGCATGTACAGGTGGCGATCCTCAATGGTGAACTCCATATCCTGCATATCATGGTAATGTTTCTCCAGGATATCGCAGATCTCAACAAACTGGTTGTAGCACTCGGGCATAACCTCGGCCAGCTGCGCGATGGGCTGGGGAGTACGAACGCCGGCAACAACGTCTTCGCCCTGCGCGTTCATCAGGAATTCGCCGAACAGTTTCTTTTCGCCGGTGGCGGGGTTACGGGTAAACGCAACGCCGGTACCGGAAGTGTCGCCCAGGTTGCCGAACGCCATCATCTGTACGTTAACAGCGGTACCCCAGGAATACGGGATATCGTTGTCGCGGCGGTATACGTTGGCTCTGGGGTTGTCCCAAGAACGGAATACCGCTTTGATTGCGCCCATCAGCTGCTCTTTGGGATCGGTGGGGAAATCCTCGCCGATTTTGGCTTTATACTCTTCTTTGAACTGGCGGGCCAGCTCTTTGAGGTCATCGGCGGACAGCTCTACGTCCTGCGTTACGCCTTTTTCCTCTTTCATCTTGTCGATGAGCTGCTCAAAGTATTTTTTGCCGACTTCCATAACAACGTCGGAATACATCTGGATAAAGCGGCGATAGCAGTCGTAAGCCCATCTGGGGTTGCCGGACTTTTTCGCCATAACCTCAACAACTTCTTCGTTCAGGCCCAGGTTCAAGATGGTGTCCATCATACCGGGCATGGAAGCACGGGCGCCGGAACGAACAGAAACCAGCAGCGGGTTTTCCAGATCGCCGAATTTTTTGCCGGTGATCTCTTCCATTTTTCCAACGTATTCCATGATCTCAGCCTGGATATCGTCGTTGATCTTGCGGCCATCTTCGTAGTACTGGGTGCAGGCTTCAGTGGTGATGGTGAAGCCCTGCGGAACCGGCAGGCCCAGGTTGGTCATTTCGGCCAGGTTCGCACCTTTACCGCCGAGCAGCTCTCTCATAGAGCCATTTCCTTCTTTGAACAGGTAAACATACTTCTTGCTCAAGGGAATCAACCTCCTATTTTATTTTACGTCTTATTGCGCGGTGGCTGTTCCCGTGTATATCCGCGCAACCCTAAAGCCCATCCTCAAAAATGAGCAATAGGCACAGAATTATTATAGCAAAGAATTCTAGGATTTTCTATATATTTCACATTTTTTTTTACATTTATACGAAATTGATAGCATTCGACGAAAAGTTGGGCTATTTTACTTGAAAATACGTAAAAAAATTGCAATAATATAATCGATATCGAATGCGTATTCATGAAATAGGAATTCATACAGACAGGGCAGGTGGAAAATTTGGAACAGGCATGCGCGATTGTCCTGGCTGCGGGAGACGGCAAGCGGATGCGGTCGGCCCGCCCGAAAGTGTTGTGTGAGGTGCTGTTCCGCCCGATGATTTGCTGGATTTCAGACACGCTGGAAGAATGCGGCATCCAGGATGTCTGCGCGGTGCTGGGCGCCGGCGCGGATTTGGTGCGGCAGGCGGTCCCGCAGTTTTCCTGGGTGGAGCAGAAAGAACGGCTGGGCACCGGGCACGCAGTGATGCAGGCCAGGGCTTTTCTGGAAAGCCATCGCGGCGGGGACTGTGCCGTGCTGTGCGGCGACGCGCCGTTTATGGATGCCGATACTTTGAAAAATGCATATTTTTTACATAAAAAAGAAGGGGCGGCTGTTACACTGGTCAGCGCCTGTTTGGACAATCCTACCGGTTACGGGCGCATCGTCCGGGATGGGAAAGGCGGCGTGTCCGCCATTGTAGAACAGGCAGACGCGGATGAAGAAACGCTGCGTATCCGGGAAATCAACGCCGGGACCTACTGGTTTTCGGTGGATTTTTTGCTGGACGCGCTGAACAGGCTGCGGGCGGACAATGCCCAGGGCGAGTATTATCTGACCGACGTGATCGGTATCGCGGCGGCGCAGGGCAGACGGGTCTGCGGCTATCAGGCGGCGGACAGTCGGGTCGCGATGGGCGCCAATGACCGAAAAGGACTTTTGCGGCTCAACGAAATGGCCCGCCAGGCCCAGCTGGAGCAGCATCTGGACGCGGGAGTGGAAATTGTCTGCGCCGACGGCGTTGTGATCGCGCCGGGTGTTTCAATTGGGCAGGACACGACAATCTTGCCCGGTACCATTTTAAAAGGAAAAACGGTCATTGGGAAAAATTGTGTCATCGGCCCGGATACGGTGATTGAGGACAGCACGGTGGGAGACGGCTGCCAGATCAACGCCTGCCAGATCGAGAAGTCCCGGCTGGATGAAAAGATTAAAATCGGCCCATTTACCCATGTACGGCCAAACAGCCACCTGAAAGCCGGGGTCAAAATCGGCAATTTTGTGGAAGTGAAAAATTCCGTAATCGATGAAAATACGGCTGTGGCCCATCTGACCTATGTGGGGGACAGCGATGTGGGCAAAAACGTCAACTTCGGCTGCGGAACAGTAACGGTCAATTTCGATGGGCATGATAAATACCGCACCGTTATCGGCGACGACTGCTTTATCGGCTGCAACAGCAACCTGATCGCGCCGGTAGAAATCGGCTCCGGCAGCTATATTGCCGCCGGTTCCACCATTACCGATGGGGTGCCGGAGGACGCGCTGGCCGTTGCCAGGGCGCGCCAGGTCATCAAACCCGGATGGGCCAAGGCCCGCCGTTTGCGGCTGGGGCCGCGGAAAAAATAGTCTTTTGCCGTCTGAGGACGGTGGAGTATAGAACGAAAAACAGGATAACATGAAAAGGGAGTTAAAAAAATGAATCTTCACGGCAAGGATATCAAAATTTTCTCCGCCAACGCCAATCCTGCGGTGGCTGAGCATATCGCCAAAGTGCTGGGCCTGCCCATGGGCAAATGCGATGTTTCCCATTTTTCCGATGGTGAGATTTCGGTCTCTATCCATGAATCGGTCCGCGGATCCGACGTATTTGTGGTACAGTCGATCAGCACGCCTGTCAACGACAGCCTGATGGAACTGCTGATTATGATGGACGCGTTCAAACGCGCTTCCGCCGGCCGTATCACCGCAGTCATCCCGTATCTGGGTTACGCGCGGCAGGACCGTAAGGCGAAGGCCCGCGACCCGATCTCCGCCAAGCTGGTGGCCGACCTGATCACCACCGCAGGCGCCGACCGTGTGCTGACCATGGACCTGCATGCAGCACAGATCCAGGGCTTTTTCAACATTCCGGTAGACCATTTGCTGGGCGTTCCGATTCTGGCTCCCTATTTTGAAGAGCGCTTCAAAGATCAAGACGACGTGGTGGTCGTTTCTCCTGATTTGGGGTCTGTTACCCGCGCGAGAAAGTTTGCCGAGCGGATGAACGCGCCTTTGGCCATCATCGACAAACGCCGCCCGAAAGCCAACGTATCTGAGGTTATGAACATCATCGGAGATGTAAAAGGCAAACGCGCCATCATCGTAGACGACCTGGTGGATACCGCCGGCACCCTGTGCAACGGCGCCAAAGCCATTATCGAAATCGGCGGGGCTACAGAAGTATATGCCTGCGCCACCCACGGCGTACTGTCCGGCCCGGCCATTGAACGCATTGAGCAAAGCGTTATCAAAGAGCTGGTGCTTTTGGATACCATTGCGCTGCCGGAAGAGAAAAAGATCCCCAAGATCACTATGGTTCCGGTAGGCCCGGTATTCGCCGAGGCGATCGAGCGCATCTATGCCGACAAACCCGTTTCCCCGCTGTTCGTCTGATCGGCGGAACGAAACCTTTTATCCGATTTTATTTGCAAGGCGGGGTAGTGAAATATCCCGCCTTGATTGTCTGCCCTGAAAAAGCCAGGCGTTTGGGGCAAAGCCGGGCGATGGCCCCGGCGAAGGAGGAAATATGCTGAAGTTCTTTTCCAAAAAGGCGGACGTGCCGTCGGGTCCGGTGGAATTTCTGATCGTCGGGTTGGGAAATCCCGGCAGAGAATACGAAAATACCCGGCACAACGCGGGCTTTATGGCAGTGGACCGCATTGCCGGGGAGCTGGGTGTTAAGATCGACCGGCTGAAATTCAAATCGCTGTGCGGCGACGGAATCCTGGCTGGGCATCGGGTGCTTTTGATGAAGCCTTCCACTTTCATGAACCTGTCCGGTCAGGCGGTGCAGGAGGCGGCAGCTTTTTACAAGATACCCATGGAACGGGTCCTGGTGTTTATGGACGATATTTCGCTGGAACCGGGGCATGTGCGCATTCGCCGCAAGGGGACCGACGGCGGGCACAACGGATTGAAGAATATCATCTACCTTACCGGCTCCGACCAGTTCCCCCGGGTTAAAATCGGGGTGGGGGCCAAACCGCATCCGGATTACGATTTGGCCAAGTGGGTACTCAGCCGGTTTTCCGCCGAAGAGCAGAAAGCGCTGGACGGTGTGCTGGAGCACGCGGCGGAAATGGCCGGTATGATCGTGTCCGGTCGTATGGATGACGCAATGAACGCATATAATGGAAAATAGCTTTTCACAAAACGGGGGAGGGAAGACAATGCTGCTGGATGTGATTTCATCCGCGCCACAGTATCGGATGCTGCTGGCGGCTATGGCAAAAAGAGGATGGCCCGCCGAAATGACCGGTCTGGGACATATCCATAAAGCGGCGGTAGCGGCAGCTTTGTCCGAGACAGGGCCGTTTTTGGTGGTAACACCGGACGAGGCGATGGCGACCCGGCTGTGTGAGGATATCAACGCTTTGGCGGGGGAAGACAGAGCCTTTGTCTACCCGGCGCGGGAATTTACCTTCCGGGATGTGGAGGGAGTCAGCCGGGAATATGAATTTGCCCGTCTGAAGGTGCTGAGCGGTCTTGTGCAGGGAAAGGTCCCGATGGTCATCTGCGGGATCGAGGCGCTTTTGCAGTATACCCTGCCGCCGGAAACGCTCCGAAAAAACACCATGGCCCTTCATCCCGGCGAGGAACATTCCCCCCAGGATCTGACTGCCCGTCTGGTACATGCCGGTTACGAGCGGCGCGACCAGGTGGATGGCGTCTGTCAGTTCTCGCTGCGGGGCGGCATTCTGGATTTTTATCCGCCGCACGCGCCGGCCCCTTACCGGATGGAATTCTGGGGCGATGAGATCGACACCATCAGCACCTTCGACCTGGATTCCCAACGGCGCATTGACACGGTCAAAGAAGCGCTGATCACCCCTGCCCGGGAGGTGCTGTATCCGGACAACGCCTGGCTGGTCAAGCGTCTGGGCAAAGCATATGATTCCCTGCGGGGCAAACAGGGAGTCAAGGCGAAAGAGATTTTGCTTACCGATATGGAAAAGCTGGAGGCGGGGCTTTCGTTAAACAATATCGATAAATTCCTGCCGCTAGTCTATCCGCAGCCGGCAACCCTGCTGGACTATCTGCCGGATGCGGGGCTGATTTTCTGCGAAATGGTCTCGGTGAAAGAAGCGTCCAAAACCTCCATGTGGCAGCACTACGAGGATGTATCCCAGCTTTTGCAGGAGGGTGTTTTGTTCAAGGGCTGCGATACCTTTGCCATAGAATTTCCTCAAGTGCTGGAGGCGATGGAAGGGCGGCCCTGCGCCATCCTGGAAAATTTCGCCCGCTCCTTGCCGGAGGTACGGCTCAGCGAACTTGTCAGTCTCAACGCCGTGGCGCTCTCCCCCTGGGGCGGCGATCTGAAGCTTTTGGAAGAGGACCTGGATAGCTTTCTGCGCAGGGAGTACCGGGTGGCGGTACTGGCCGGCACCGAAAAGGCCGCCGCGGCGCTGCGGGACGATCTGGCAGAGAGGAATCTTCCGGTCGCAGACGGAGAGCGGGAACTGGCGCCCGGAAAGATCTGCGTCATGGCCGGTTCCCTCTCCGGCGGTATGGAGCTGCCGGAGCTGAAATTTGCCCTCATCACCCATGGCAAGGCCGCCGCGAGAACGGTCAAACGGAAAAAGTCCAAAAAACCAGGGGAACAGATCCGCTCGCTGTCCGATCTGACGTTCGGCGACTATGTGGTCCACGCCGCCCACGGCATCGGTGTATTTGAAGGGGTGGTCAAGCGGGAAATTCACGGCATCACCAAGGATTACATCAAAATCCGCTACGCGGGGACCGACGCGCTGTTCGTTCCGGTGACCCAGCTGGATTTGGTGAGCAAATACATCGGACCCAAAGAAGACAAAGCTGTTAAACTCAACAAACTCAATTCGGTAGAATGGCAAAAGACCCGCCAGCGGGTGAAAAAAGCGGTCACCGAAATGGCCGAAGAGCTTATCAAGCTCTATGCCGCCCGCATGCAGGCCAAGGGCTTTGCTTTCTCGGCGGATACCGAATGGCAGAAGGAATTTGAAGAACGGTTCCCCTATGAAGAGACCGACGATCAGCTGCGATGCATCGCCGAAATCAAGGAGGACATGGAGTCCCCCCGGCCGATGGACCGGCTTTTGTGCGGCGACGTGGGCTTTGGCAAAACGGAGGTGGCCATCCGCGCGGCCTTCAAATGCGTAATGGACTCCAAACAGTGCGCGGTATTGGTTCCCACCACCATCCTGGCCTGGCAGCATTACCAGACCTTTTTAGAGCGGATGCAGGGGTTCCCGGTAACGATAGAATTGCTGTCCCGCTTCCGCAGCCCCAAGCAGCAGGAACAGATCCTGCGCAAGCTGCGCCGGGGAGAGGTGGATATCATTATCGGTACGCACCGGCTGCTGCAAAAGGACGTACAGTTTAAAGATTTGGGACTGTGCATCATCGACGAGGAGCAGCGCTTTGGGGTGGCTCATAAGGAAAAATTCAAGGAAATGCGCGAATCGGTGGACGTGCTGACCCTGTCGGCGACGCCCATTCCCCGGACGCTCAACATGGCCATGTCCGGCATCCGGGATATGTCCACCATCGAAGAGGCGCCCATGGACCGCCATCCCGTGCAGACCTATGTGGTGGAGCACGATTGGGGGATCCTCACCGAGGCCATCCGCCGGGAGCTGCGCCGGGGTGGGCAGGTGTTCTACCTGCACAACCGGGTGGAATCCATCGATTCCTGTGCCCACCGGATCAGCCAGCTGATACCGGACGCCAGGATCACCACTGCCCATGGAAAAATGAATGAGGAGCAGCTGTCCGAGGTGTGGCGGCAGCTATTGGACCATGAAATCGATATTTTGGTCTGTACCACCATTATTGAAACCGGGGTGGATGTGCCCAACTGCAACACGCTGATTATCGAATCGGCGGACAAGATGGGCCTGTCCCAGTTGTATCAGATCCGGGGACGTGTGGGCCGCTCCAACCGGCGGGCCTATGCCTATTTCACCTTTTTCCCTGGCCGGGAGTTGACCGACGTAGCAGCCAAGCGGCTTTCAGCCATCCGGGAATTTACCTCGTTTGGGTCGGGATTCCGCATCGCCATGCGGGACCTGGAGATCCGCGGCGCGGGCAATGTGCTGGGCACCAGCCAGCACGGTCATATGGAGGCCGTGGGGTATGAGATGTACTTGAAGCTTTTGTCCGAGGCGGTGAGCGAACAGCGAGGGGAAGATACGGTCCCCCAGCGGGAATGCCTGGTGGATATCCGTATCGGCGCCCACATTCCGGAAGGATATATCGACAATCTGTCTCAGCGTATCGATGTTTATAAAAAGATTGCCTCCATTCAAAATGAAGAGGATGCCATGGACGTGACCGATGAGCTGATCGACCGGTTTGGCGATCCGCCTCAGGCGGTGCAGGGCCTGATCGACGTGGCGCTTTTGCGAAATATCGCCGCATCGCTGGGTATTTACGAAATCTCCCAGAAAAACGATATGATCGTTTTTTATCCGTCGGTATTTGATCTTGAGAGGGCCAGCCGGGTGTCGGCGGCGCTGCGCAGCCGGGTATCCATCGGCGCCGGGGCAAAGCCTTATATCGCAGTGCGGGTGGCTGAGAAAGAAGAGCCAATCCATACCATGCGAACGGCGCTGTACCTGATGAGCGGCCCGGCGAAAGAGGAACAGGCAAAATAGGGTGCCTGTGCGGAACCGAAAGCGTTATCGAAGACGTTTAACAGAAGGCGCGGGTTAAGCGGATCCGCCGCTGAAAACCAAATCAAAACGCCCCGGAGCAAATGCTCCGGGGCGTTTTTTACATTTCGATTTCTTGCGGCAGGCTGTCTAAAAACGCCTGGATGCTGCGGACGGTTTTTTCGTCCACAAAATGTTCGATTTTTTCCACCTGCTCCAATTCATTTTGCGACTGATTGAGAAAGCACAAAAAACGGTGCAGCAGGTCGTGGCGGTACAACAGATACCGGCCAAAGGTACGGCCGCTGTCGGTCAGATGGATCTCGCCATACTTTTTTGCTGTAACCAGCCCTTTTTCCCGCAGATTGGAAACCATTTTGGAAGCGGATGAGGGCTTAACATGCAGCTTTTGGGAGAGCGCGCGGATGCGGACAGGGCCGGCCTCTTCTTTCTCCAAACGGCAGATCATTTCCAGATAGTCCTCCATAGCGGTGGTGATTTGGGTATTTGCCGCCAGTTCGTACCCTTTCATGGTATAAAACGCAGATGATTCCACGGCATTTCCTCCTCCCTTGCACACCATCCGGCATCCTGACATATCTTGGCATTAGGAAACAAAGTTTCCGATTCCTAATTTCAGTTTATGGTAAGGAGCTTATCTTTATGAATCATATACAGCCTTTGAGCGATTTGCAATGCGGGCAGACTGCGCGGGTGGGAAAACTGACGCTGCAGGGCAGTATGCGCCGCCGTCTGCAGGATATTGGATTGATCGAGGGCACAAAAGTAGAATGTGTGCAGAAAAGCCCGTCCGGAGACCCGGTAGCTTATCTGATCCGCGGAGCGGTGATCGCACTGCGCGCGGAGGACTCAGCGGGCGTTTTGGTGTTCTGCGGCTGATTGAAAACATCCCCGGAAGCAAAAATGCCTTTCGGGGACGTTTCCTTTTTGGTACAGTGCGCAGGAAAGCTATTTTCAGAAAGGGGTGGCCGCATTGGGATTGACCAGCGGTTCAACAGGGAGAAAAGCAGTGGATGAGGGGCTGGTAATCCGCCGTCAGTCCCCGCAGGATCAGGTAGTTGCGTTGGCGGGAAACCCGAACGTGGGAAAGAGTACGGTGTTCAATGGCTTGACCGGAATGAATCAGCATACGGGGAACTGGCCCGGAAAAACGGTATCCAACGCGCAGGGAAGATGTGAACATAACGGCCGGGGCTTTGTGATGGTGGACATTCCGGGCAGCTATTCTTTGATGGCACATTCGGCGGAGGAGGAAGTCGCGCGGGATTTTATCTGCTTCGGCGATCCGGACGCGGTGGTGGTTGTGTGCGATGCCACCTGCCTGGAGCGCAATCTGAACCTGGTTTTGCAGACCATCGAAATCACGCCGCGTACGGTGGTTTGCGTCAACCTGATGGACGAAGCTGAAAAGAAAAAGATCCGGGTGGATATCGATGAGCTGTCACGGCAGCTGGGCGTGCCGGTGACCGGCGCCTGCGCCCGAAGCGGCAAAGGGCTGGATACGCTGATGGACGCGGTGGATGAAATCACGCAGAAGAAGGATGCCCTGGCCGACCCGGTCCGGGTGTTATACGCGCCGGCAGTGGAAGAGGCGGTAAAGACGCTGGAACCGTCTTTGCGGGAATGCTGCGGGAATGCGCTGCGTCCACGCTGGCTGGCACTGCGCCTGCTGGAGGGGGAAAAAAATTTGATTCAGTCGGCGCAGCAGTATTTAGGCGAGGATATTTTGAATAGGCCTGTCGTGCAGGAGCTGTTGCGAAAAGCCAGAAAACAGCTGGAAGAAGCGGGCTTTGACGAACAGGCTCTGCGGGATGAAATGGCATCAGGACTGGTTCGCCAGGCAGAACGAATCTGCATCCATGCGGTACATTCGGATGGGCATGGTTACAGCAGCCGGGATCGGAAAATAGACAGAATCCTGACCAGCAAAGCCACAGGATTCCCCATTATGATCGCGTTGCTGGTAGGCATTTTCTGGCTTACCATCGCCGGCGCGAATATTCCGTCGCAATGGCTGAGTACCGGCCTGTTTTGGGTAGAAGGAAAACTGGCGGCGTTTTTCGGCTGGATTGGCGTGCCGCAGTTTTTGTGCGATATGCTGGTCCATGGGGCCTATCGGACGCTGGCGTGGGTGGTTTCGGTCATGCTGCCGCCCATGGCCATCTTTTTCCCGCTTTTTACCCTATTGGAAGATCTGGGATACCTGCCGCGGGTGGCGTTTAATTTGGACCGATACTTTAAAAAATGCAGTGCCTGCGGAAAACAGGGACTGACGATGTGCATGGGATTAGGATGTAACGCTGCGGGAATTGTGGGATGCAGGATCATTGATTCCCCACGCGAGAGACTAATCGCAATGCTAACCAACAACTTTATGCCCTGCAATGGCCGCTTCCCAACGCTGATTGCTATTTTGACCATGTTTTTTGTAGGGACCGGCAGTAGCTTAGGACAGTCGATGGGATCGGCACTGCTGCTAACGGCAGTGATTTTATTGGGCGTTTTCATGACGTTTCTGGTGTCCTGGATGCTTTCTAAAACCGTACTGAAAGGCGTTCCATCCTCCTTTACGCTGGAGCTTCCTCCCTACCGGAGGCCGCAGATCGGCAAAGTGATCATTCGATCCATTTTTGACCGGACGATGTTTGTATTGGGCCGTGCGGCGGCGGTTGCGGCGCCTGCGGGGCTTTTGATATGGCTAATGGCCAATCTTACAATCGGGGACGCGACGGTGCTGGCGCATTGTGCCGCTTTTCTGGACCCGTTTGCCCGCCAGTTGGGGATGGACGGTGTGATTCTGCTGGCATTTATCCTTGGGCTGCCCGCCAATGAAATTGTCGTTCCGATTATTATTATGGCTTACCTGTCCACCGGAAGCCTGGTGGAGATGGAAAGCCTGTCCATGCTCCGGCAGCTTTTGACCGAAAACGGATGGACAGGGGCAACGGCTGTCAGTGTGATGCTTTTTTCTTTGATGCACTGGCCTTGTTCGACGACCTGTCTTACCATTCATAAGGAGACGCAGAGCATCAAATGGACGGCGATGGCCTTTTTGGTTCCGACTGCCGCGGGAATCACGGTCTGCTTTTTGCTTCATCAGCTGGTGCAGCTTTTTGGCTAACAAAAAAAGAGGGAGAATTTTTCTCCCTCTTTTTTATTGTTT
>JBJEQT010000073.1:0-3350 GCA_051881895.1 Oscillospiraceae bacterium | reverse complement strand
AAAATCAGCGGTTACAACAAAATCGTTGCAGCCCACTGCGAAGATAATACCCTGTTGCACGGTGGTTATATTCACGATGGTGAATACGCCCGCCTGCATGGCCATAAGGGAATCTGCAGCCAAAGCGAATGGGGGCAGATTGAACGGGATATTCAGCTTGTCCGTGAAACCGGCTGCGCTTATCACGTCTGCCATGTGTCCACCAAAGAAAGCGTCGCCCTGATTCGCAAGGCAAAGGCTGAAGGACTCGATATTACTTGCGAAACAGCACCCCATTACCTATTGCTTACGGACATGGATCTGCAAGAGGACGGCCGCTTCAAAATGAATCCGCCTTTGCGCAGTGAAGCAGACCGGCAGGCACTCATCGAAGGGCTCCTCGACGGGACCATCGATATGATTGCTACCGACCATGCACCTCACTCTGCCGAAGAGAAGAGCAAGGGACTTGCCGGAAGCCTTATGGGTGTTGTCGGACTGGAAACCGCTTTCGCCAAGCTTTATACCGATTTGGTAAAACCGGGCATTTTGACACTGGAGAAATTGCTCCAGCTTATGCATGATAATCCTTCACGCCGCTTTCACATCGGCACACCTTTGGAAGAAGGTCAGCCGGCCGATCTTACGGCATTTAATCTTAATCAATCCTACAAAATCGACCCTGCAACGTTTCTTTCAAAAGGAAGAAGCACTCCTTTTGCAGGAGATACGGTTTTTGGCATATGTAAATTCACAATGGTAAACGGGAGGTTCGTATGGTCAGAAAACACGATAGAAAAATAGTACTGGAAGACGGCAGCGTCTATACCGGCTACGGCTTTGGTGCCAAATGCGATAAAGTCAATGAAATAGTATTCAACACTTCCATGGTAGGATATCAGGAGATCATTTCCGACCCCTCTTATACTTATCAGATGGTAGTTATGACTTATCCGCTCATCGGCAACTACGGTATTACCGATGAGGATTTCGAAACGCGCACGCCCACCATCGGCGGGCTCATTGTGCGGGAATATAATGACCTGCCCAGCAACTTCCGTTATACACGTACATTGTCCGAAATATTGGAGGAAAACGGCATACCCGCCATTGCCGATGTGGATACGCGGGAATTGACGCGAAGCATTCGTGATTTGGGCAGCCGCAAGGTATTGATCATCGATATTGATACCCCATTGGAACAAGCTTTGGAAACTCTGAAAAATACCGACATTCCCAAAGATGCTGTCTCCCGGGTCAGCTGCAAAAAGCGCTGGTATTCCAAGACATTCAAGCCCAAATACAATGTCGTAGCTGTCGACTGCGGTATCAAGCTCAATATCGTCCGCAGCCTCAACCGGCGCGGCTGCAACATCACAGTCGTTCCCTGGAATACAACGGCAGATGCCATTGAAGAGATGCGGCCGGATGGTATTTTCTTTTCCAATGGCCCCGGAGACCCCGAAAATGTACCGGAAGTGGCAGAACTTGTTCGTCAGCTGCGCGGCAGATACCCTATTTTCGGCATTTGTCTCGGGCACCAGGTGATCAGCCTGGCTTACGGTGCCAAAACCTATAAACTGAAGTTCGGGCACCGCGGCGGCAACCATCCTGTCAAGGATCTGCGTACCGGAAAAATCGAAATTACCAGCCAGAATCACAGCTATGCCGTAGATAAAGAATCTGTCGCCGGAACGGCTCTGGAAATCACACATATCAACCTGCTGGATGATACCGTGGAGGGCGTCAGCTGCGAGCGCGACGGTATTTTCAGCGTACAATATCACCCGGAAAGCGCCCCCGGCCCTCAGGACAGTGCTTATTTATTCGACCGTTTTATCAATTTGATGGAGGAGTGGAATCATGCCAAAAAGAACTGATTTGAAAAAAATACTTGTGATCGGCTCTGGCCCAATTGTCATCGGCCAAGCTGCAGAGTTCGATTATGCCGGCACGCAAGCATGCCTGGCTCTCCGTGAAGAAGGCTATGAAGTTGTATTGGCTAACTCCAACCCTGCTACTATCATGACCGACTCTGCCGTAGCAGATAAGATCTATATGGAACCATTGACGTTAGAATACCTCTCTAAAATTCTGCGTTATGAGCGTCCAGATGCCATTCTGCCCGGTATTGGCGGCCAGACCGGCTTGAACCTGGCTATGGAGCTGGAGCGTCGCGGCGTACTCAAAGAATGCCAGGTGGAACTGCTGGGCACCAGCAGCGAAAGTATTGACCGGGCTGAGGACCGCGCCCTTTTCAAGGAATTGTGCGAAGAACTGGGTGAACCTGTCCTGCCTTCTATTCCTGTTCATTCCATAGAAGAAGGCATTTCTGCTGCTCATGATATCGGTTATCCCGTCGTATTGCGCCCTGCCTTTACATTGGGTGGCACCGGCGGCGGATTCGCTGCCAACGACGAAGAAGCAGTCGAAATCCTAAAAAATGCGCTTAAACTCTCTCCCGTACATCAGGTACTGGTAGAAAAGA
Organism: Oscillospiraceae bacterium; assembly: GCA_051881895.1. Classification (GTDB taxonomy): domain Bacteria; phylum Bacillota; class Clostridia; order Oscillospirales; family Ruminococcaceae; genus UBA3818. The sequence goes on along the minus strand of JBJEQT010000073.1, from coordinate 883 downwards.
GCGTCAAAGGCTACAAGGAAATCGAATATGAAGTAATGCGCGATGCCAATGATACCGCCATTACCATTTGTAATATGGAGAATATCGATCCGGTAGGTGTACACACCGGCGACTCCATTGTCGTGGCGCCCAGCCAAACGCTGACCAATAAAGAATATCACATGCTGCGGGACAGCGCGCTCAAAATTATTCGCGCACTCAAAATTAAAGTCGGCTACAACTTACATTTTGCCCACGACCCGCATTCTTTCCAATATTATCTCATTGAAGTCAATCCCAGAGTATCTCGTTCTTCTGCATTGGCTTCCAAGGCCAGCGGTTATCCCATCGCCATGGTTTCCGCCAAAATTGCCGTTGGTATGCATCTGGATGAAATCCAGCTTGCCAATACGCCAGCCAGCTTTGAGCCAACGCTGGACTATGTTGTCACTAAAATGCCTCGTTTCCCCTTTGATAAATTTACTTCTGCCGAGAACAAACTGGGGACGCAGATGAAGGCAACAGGCGAGATAATGAGCATCGGCCGTACCATTGAAGAGAGCCTTTTGAAAGCAGTGCGTTCTCTGGAAATCGGGGTCAATCACCTTTACATGGAAAAACTGACGGACATTTCCAACGCCAAATTGATGGCCTTTATCAAAGAAGGCACCAGTGAACAAATTTTCGGGATCGCTCAGCTTCTGCGCAATCACGCCGATATTGGTATGATCTGCGATGCAACGCAGATAGACATTTTCTTCCTCAACAAAATCAAAAATATTATCGATATGGAAGAAGAATTGACTGCGAATCCCGGCGATATTCAGGTATTGCGCCAGGCCAAACGCATGGGTTTTGCCGATGCGGTAATTGCCCGCTTATGGGATATGAAAGAGGAAGATGT
>JBJEQT010000072.1:0-15160 GCA_051881895.1 Oscillospiraceae bacterium | reverse complement strand
TCCTCAAACGCCGCAGTGAGGACGTGAAGAACCGGCAGGGCATCTGCAATCACGCGAACCTGCTGACTGGAAAGCTCTGGTGTACCCATTGCGGACAGCCTTACTACCGCCGGGAATCCAAGGACAGGAGCGGAAACAAAAACAGCAAGTGGCTCTGCTCCGGCAAGATCAAAAACGGCGCGGACTCCTGTGGCTCCTTTGCTATTTACGAGGAAGAAATCAAGCCCGTGCTGTACGAGGTGTTCCGCGATACCAAAGCCGATGCCGACGCCATGGTGGCGGAGTATGTGCGGATGTACAACGAGCTGACCGCGGGCGGCGCACTGCCGCAAAAGATCGAAGATCAGCAGAAGATCATTGATATGGCCAATCGGAAGAAAAACAAGCTTCTGCAGCTCGCCGCCGATGACAGCATCACAAATGCCGACTTCAAGTCCATGACCGCAGCCTGCAACGAGGAGATCCGGGCGGCAGAAGCAGAAATCGCGGAACTGGAACAGGCCGCACTGGAAGGCGAAGAATTCCGCCGGAAGATCGACGAGATCAGGAAGGTGCTTGCCAACGCCCAGCGGGATGCGGCCAGCGGTGTGATCACGAAAGAGTTTGTGGACAAATATATCGACAAGATCTTCGTCACGCCCACAGACGATAATACGCTTCTGCTGCAAATCAAGATTTTCACCGGCGAAACCACCGAAAAGTACTTTCGCAAGTTCGAGCATCGTGTGGGTATCATCACCGGGGAACTGACCGAACAGCAGGAAAACCAAGACACCGCAAGGGGTTCCGAGCCTGCTGTTTCTGCGGGTCACACGTTCAAGAAAATGATCGAAGCGTACGAAAATTCCATTAAATAGGCTTTCTGCGCTCAAAAAAGGAGTATGCCGACAGGCATACTCCTTTTGTTTTTTTCCATGGCTTGGGCCAAAATCATTATTTGTTTTTGAACAGATTCCCGCCGCTGCAATCGATTCCTACGATCAGCGGAAAATCCTCAAATACCAATCGTTTGACCGATTCGCACCCTAAATCTTCAAAAGCAATGACATCGCACTTTTTAATACATTTTGCTGCCAGAGCGCCCGCTCCGCCCAACGCGCAGAAATAAACCGCCTGATTGCGGACAATCGCCTCGCATACCGCTTCGCTTCTTTGCCCTTTTCCGATCATACATTTCAATCCCATATCCAACAGCCGCGGCGCATACGGGTCCATACGCCCTGCCGTAGTCGGGCCGCACGCCCCAATCGCCAGATGAGGCGGTGTTCCGGTCGGTCCGGCATAATAAATCGCGGCGCCTTTGATGTCAAAAGGCAGCGGTTTTCCCTCGTCCAACAAACCAAAATAGCGTTTATGCGCCGCGTCGCGGGAGGTATACACCGTGCCGGACAGCAACACCCTGTCCCCTGCATGCAGCTTCGGGGCCCATTCGCCTAACTGATCTACATTTAACTTAATTGCTTCCATTCTGAACACCTTTCCTGTCTTACATTTTATCTTTCCAGGTTTGACCGAAAATTTTGATCCAGATGAAACGGCGCGAAAGTATGCTTTTCTTCCGCTTCATTTTTTTGGCTCTCCTGCCACGACGCCGCTCCGAGCTTAGATAATTTGCTGTCCAGAAGTTCCAGCGTTTCCCGCAGCTCCGTGCGCAGCTGATCCACATTTTGTTTGAACTGAAGAAAATCTTCATTCATTTTCTCCAGCCGCTCCTCTTTTTCTTTTGTTACGGCGCGTGCGTCTTCTTTGGCCTGCTCGACGATCCGATCAGCCTGCTGCTTCGCGTCGATAATCAGAGAACCGATTCTCATCGCGATTTCATCATACTTCTGCGCCTTGAACGAATGGTTTTCCGCCTGGAGCTGCAGCTTACGCGTACGCTCCGTCAATTGCCGGATTTCGTCGTCTTTATCCGCCAGGATCTTCTGCTGGCGGGCGATTTCCTGATTGAGGCGCTCGGTCAGCTCGGTCAGTTCCTGCGATTTCTGGAGCTGCTCTTCCTGCTGCTGAACCGCAGCGGCTTTCTCTTCTTCGGAAGGGATCTGCTCTTTCAGCTCAGAAACCTGCGCCTCCAGCGCCGCAATTTTTTGATCCAACTCGGCTTTGATTTTTTGGCTGTCTGCATTCAACTGATCGATATAACTCAAAACAGCTGATTTTTGGAAGCCTCCAAAAACGGACGTTTTAAAAATCACCGGGTTACCCATACCATCCCTCCGTTCGAAATTCCCAAGCGTAAGGCCAATTTTATGAATGGCGTTCGCGTCGGCGGTAAAAAACGGTCTCATCCATTTGCCATTTTTTACTGTACGGGTTTATTATAACATGCTCTGCGCCAAAATAAAAGAAAAAGCATCAAAAAAGCGCGCCTTTTCTCATTTTTATTCAAAAGCGGAGAACGGCAGCAGAAAAACCCATCCAACCGCTTATGATTTTTCCTTTTTCTTCTCTTTTTCCTCCAGCGGAAACACCTTCGCTACCAGCTCGTCGCACATCCGCTTCGTCATATAAGAAATCCAGGACAACTGCAAAAGCAGCTGCGCCGCGCTTTCCTCTTCATCTGCCGGATTCTTTTCCAAGAGTGTTTTCAGCATTTCAGAAAGAAGCTCCCCATTTGGTTCACGGCTGTCCAGATAGCCAGCGTAGAGGGCTTCCCAAACTTGCTCATTTTCTGCCTGCGCGCCAAGCTTCTGCATCACGCCCTTGATCTGGTGAATCGACAGCGTCTGCTTTAGCCGATAAATCAAGAGCATTTGCAAAATATGCTCTTTGGAATATTTTTTCCCCTTGATGGGCTTGATCAAGCCTTCTTTGCTGTAATTGTTGATCATCGTCTTGGTTAACAGGCCATCCGGCTCCTGCGTTTTATCCGCAAAAAGCGTTGTGATCTGATCCATATAAAGATCCAGATTCGGCAGGTCGGACACTTCTACCTCTTTTTGCCCAAGCGGCTTTTGCAGGATTTGCAGCAGTTCTTCCACTCAGAAAACTCCTTTCCGCAATCATCAGCCGGATGACGTTCGCCAAAATACCAGCCGGTGTGCCTTTTTCTTTTGAATCAGCCAAAGCAGACGCGAACCTCCGTCCACATCTCAACACGTACAGAATGCGGTTTATTATGGTTTATTATATCGTATCGCAGGCAAAAAAACAATCAGCTATTGCAAAATACGTTATGAAGTGTTATTATAATTACATAATATAGTTTTAAAAACTACATAATAAAATTATAGAGGTGATATTATGCCTTATTTTATGAAAAAAGCAAGAGATCCTATCAGCAGTTATACCCATTTTCTCGGCGCCATTCTTTTTGGGGCAGGTGCGATTTTGCTGTTCTTCAAAGCTTTCGCCACCGGGACTACCGATAAGCGCACCCTTTTGTCCTTATTGGCTTTCGGCTGTTCCATTACCGCTTTGTACAGTGCCAGCGCGATTTACCATTTCTGCAACCGAGAGCCAAAGGTCATCTTCCACCTGCGGAAACTGGACCATTCAATGATTTATGTTCTAATTGCCGGGACCTATACGCCGATTTTACTGGCCTATCTGGAACCGCCGAAAGGGGCTGTTTTCACAGCCGCCATGTGGATTATTGCCGCTGCAGGCATCACTATGAAGCTATGCTGGTTCAACGCGCCCCGCTGGCTGACCACCCTCCTTTACCTGATGATGGGGTGGGCCATCCTCGCCGATGTGTCCATTTTTTCCCGGATGAGCGCCGGCGCCATCTGCCTGCTGGTGCTGGGCGGCATTTTTTACACCGTCGGCGGTGTCATCTATGGCTTAAAAAAACCGAACCTGTCCTCCAAGCTGGGCTTTCACGAATTGTTTCATCTGTTTGTGCTGGGAGGCAGCCTGTTCCATTATTTGCTGGTTCTTCTTTACATTGCGTAAACCGAATTTTCCTCTCCGATCTGCCTATACTAATCAAGGAACCGTTTTGCATGTTCCATTTCTCATTTGGGAGGAAACAGATATGGAGAAGCAGCCTGCGCACAAAAACGAATTGAAAGATGCGCCGCTTCCGACGATTACAAACGATCCGTTGGCGGCAGGGTCTCCGCATCCTCCGTTTGGTAAAAGAACAAGTCCGGAGGAAAAGTGGGAAAAAGACTGAAAAAGGAAAGGGAGATACCCTTTCCTTTTTGTTTTTCGATTTTTGATAGACTTTTCAGCGGGAAAAATCAGTACCTTTTTGGCAAGCGCTTCGCGATCGGTCCTTATAAAGAAACCTCTCCCGCAATATTTTCAGAAAAGATGCTCCGGACCTCATCCAAATCAGAAGTCCGTCCCAGCGCCCACATCAGTTTGGTCACTGCCGCTTCGCTGGTCATATCGTATCCCTGGATCACTCCTTTTTCCAACGCCAGACGCCCGGTCTGATAAATGGAAAAATCGCTGCGCTCATATAAGCATTGACTGCAAACAACCACGGCGATTCCGTGCTCCACCAGATTTTGCAGCTGAGAAACCAAATCCCGCCGGATAAAATGAAGGCCTCCCGCTCCAAACGCTTCTACCACAATGCCTTTGTAATTCATATGCAGCAGCATATCAAAAATTTCCGGATTCAGCCCTGGCGTCAGCTTGACCAAAACCACGTCGCTGCATAACCGGTCTTCCAGGCGAAAGGGGCCGGTCAGCGGAAGCAAAACATCTTTGTTCAAACGCAGCCCGGTGGAATCGACCGTTGCCGCATAAGGGCCGTTGACACTTTCAAACGCGTCAAAGCCGGTGGTTCTGACCTTTACAGCTCTGGTACCCAGGATCACCTTCCGATTAAAAGCAACAAACACGCCGGGTATTCCGCTGGCCGCCATGGCAAAGGCGCAGCGTAAATTTTCCACTCCGTCGGTCAGCGGATGCAAAATCGGCAGTTGGGAACCTGTCAGCACCACTGGAATGGGAATGTTTCGCAGCATGAAAGACAGAACGGATGCCGTGTAGGCCATCGTATCTGTCCCATGGGTAACGACAATACCGTCATATCCGCTTTGCAGCTGCCCAATCTGCCCGGCGATAAACTGCCACTCCTCCGGCTGAATGTTAGAGCTGTCCAGGTTTAAAATATCTTTAAAGTCCACTTGATAGTTGGCAGTGATCCCCTCAATCATATGCGCCAATCCGCCGCTTTGCAGCGAAGGCTCCAATCCGTCCTCGCCCGGAGCGGAAGCAATGGTACCGCCGGTTGTCAACAGCAGAATTTTTTTCAATCCAATCGCCCTTTCCCTTTTTCTGTTCTTACTATAATGGATTCTCTTTTATTTTGCAAGAAATCTTTCAAAATCTTTTTTGCAAATCAAAATTTTCTTTTCTTACAGAAAAACAGATTGTCGTTTTCAAGCTCCTGTGATACACTAAATGGAAAAAGAATCCGCTGTTTTCTTCGCTTTCCAATCACCGATCGCTAATATTGGGTCGAAATCCTCCCATACTAAGAAAAAAGAGAAGGAGGTTCGCCCATGAAGGCTTCTATTCATCGCGACGGATGCATCGGTTGCACTTTGTGCGCCACCGTCAGCCCCGAAGTGTTCTTCATGGCTGATGACGGAAAAGCCGCCGTCAGCCAAACGCCGGTGCCGGAAGCATTGCTGGCAAGCGTCCAAAATGCCCGCGCGCAATGCCCTGTATCGGTGATCGACGTCGAGGAATAAGATCCACTGGAAAGGACTTCTGCCATGAGACAACTTTTGCTCGAGCATCTTGAAAAATATCCTCTGATGCAGCCGCAGGACTGCGTGAAGCTATTCTATCAAAGCCGCATGGGATGCGGCCATTTTCTGTCTGCCTCTTCGCAGGTGCAGGCGCGCCTGCAAAAGGAGTACCAAACTTGTCTCCACACTGGGCAGCTGCTGTTTGAGTCCTTGGGGCACGATTATTGCCGCCTGTATTTATCCGCTTTTGACGCTTCTGAGCTTTCTCTGGAGACACTGGGAAATCTTTTTGTCTATTCTTCGCAGCAGCCCTGCGCGGGAGAAGACGCTTTAAAAGAGGATCTTCTTATGCTGGACACAATGGTCCGCAGCAAAGAGGTTCCTTTCGATCTTTCCCATTGGGAATCTTTTCTGTCCCAGTACCAAAGCGCAGGATGCCCGGCCATCAGTCACAGCGACGCCTACCGGCAGGCATACCATCCGTCCTATCGGGTGCTGCATCGGATCTGCCGGGACTATTGGCCGGTTCTGTTAGCGGTCGACCAGCTGATGCGCAAAAAAGGCGGTGGTATCATCGCCATCGACGGCGGAAGCGGAACGGGGAAAAGCCGCCTCGCCAGCTTTTTATCCGCTGTCTTCCCAGCCTCAGTCATTCATATGGATGACTTTTTCCTGCAGGGTTTTCAGCGCACCCCGCAGCGGCTGGCCGAGCCGGGCGGCAATCTGGATTACGAGCGGTTCGCCGATCAGGTCGTCTGCCCTCTTCGCGCCGGCAAGCCCTTTTCGTATGAAATTTTTGATTGTACCTGCGGCAAGCTGTCCGGCGACCGGGCTGTGGACGATTCGCCGATTCGCATCGTGGAAGGCGTATACAGCCAGCATCCCCAGTGGAGCAGTCTGTTTGATTTGAAAATTTTCCTCTCCGCGGACCTGCCGGTCCGGCTGGAACGGATTGAAAAGCGAAGCGGGCCGTTCCTGCTCCAAAAATTTCGGGGAGAGTGGATTCCCAAAGAGGATCTTTACTTTGACACCTTTTCCATCCCGGAGCAGGCTGATCTCGTTGTGGATACCGGAGCGTTTTTCTAAGATGGCGCTTTCTACCCAGAGGAATTTTCCGCAATTTTTTCCAATCAAAAAGCAGCCTTTTACAGGCTGCTTTTTGATTGCAATGATTCACGACAAAACAAAATCGATGCTTGTTCCCGACCTTTTTTCTTCAAAAGGCTTTGCTGCTATTGAGCGGCGGAAGCTTCTTTTGTTTTTTGGAAAAAGCAACCGGCAAAAACACCAGCATCGACAGGATCGCCACCGCCATCGCCGATGCGGACAAAGGAATGAGGCCCCAGGAATCCAGAATCAGACCGGCTGTATAGTTGCCGATGATCCCACCCAAAGCCGAAGTCATCGCCGTTCCAAAAGCAATTGCCGTTACGTTCAGCTGCTTTGGGGTATTGCGGCAGATATATTCTACAAAGATATACACATAAGCGCCATAGCTGACTCCCTCCGCCACTCGTCCAACAACAAGAAGCGGCATGGAAGAAGCAATCAGGAAAAAGAAATCTTTCAGCACAACGCCAAAAAGAGCAAACAGATGCAGCCCGCCCAATGGATACCGGCGCATGATCCGCCCCATTACCATCATGGAAGGAAACTCCATCACAGCGGAAACAAACATCAGCATCCCCAACTCGCCGCTGCCGCCTCCGACGTTGAACACGTAGTTGCTGATAAAGCACCCAGTGGACTTATTGGCAATGTTGTATAAAAGGCAGCTGAGTACGAAAAAAACGTAAGATTTATTCCGCAGCAGAATTTTAGTGGCCTCCAGCCCGGAAATTCTCTGAACTTCCTCCTGCCCCTGGGTCGCTTCCCGCTGCTTGTTGCGGCAAGGTGTTTCCTCCAAAAGTCCAACGCACACAAGCATCAGCACAGCAAACAAAAGGAAACTTGACGCAACAATTCCGTCTCCCAGCATCGCAATTATATTGCCGAATGCCAGCGCCGTCAGCGCATACAGCACCGAACCGGCGCTGCGGGTCAAGGGATACTGAACCTGCGGGTCTTTCTCGTGCAGCGCCATGGTCCAGGAATCGATCAGAGAGGCCGATGGATAAAACAAAATCGCCTGCAGAACAATCGCCACATAACATAGGATCGGGCTGGCAAACGACGCTTGCAGCAAAAACGCCATCGGAATTGCCATTGCCGTCGTTAAAAGCAGAAATTTTTTGCAGGTAATAAATGAGTCGATTAAATAGCCAATCAGCGGCTGGGTCACCAAAGTCGCCACCGCAATCAGCACTTGTGCCTGCGCACATTGTACATTGCTGTAACCGTGGTTTTGCAAATATAAAACGATAAAGCCAAAATAAGTACAATAAGCACACCAGTAAAAGCCCTGAATGCCCATCAAAAGAAGATTTTTGCGGCCCAAAGCTTGGAACACCCTGCGCATACGCATTTTCTCCTTCCACCGACAAATTTGGATTGATAACAGGATACCACATTTCTTTCAGCCCGTAAAGGGAAAAGTTCCGCTTTTTTCAGGCAGAAATTTTCCGAATCCAAAGGCTCTTGGGTTCTCTGTTTTGGAGCACATTGTAAAAAGGCTTCCCGCCTGTTTTCAAGCGGGAAGCCTTTTAGGGAACCACACAAGATTATTTCTTTTCTTCCATAAAGGTGCGCCAACTGCCATGCTCCAGTTCGATGACCGGATTGTCCGGCGTTCCCAGATCGTCGGGTACGTAATAGTAAACATACGCCTCCTCCGTCTCTCCGCTTTCCAGGTTCTCGACCGGCAAAAGCAAGCGTGCATAAACGTTGCGCGAATCGTCCGGGCCATAATAGCCTTCAATATCGTCCATGATGTCAATCACAGCCGCAAAGTCCTTCAGCTCAACCAGTTCGCCGTAGACCCAGCCATCTCCCTGTTTAATCGCAGGATAACCCCGATTGACCATATGGAAAACTTTTCCCCGTGTCCGGGCGGGAACCATCGACGCCTCCTGCCCGACCAGCGCTTTATCGTAGTTGTAAAAACCCTTCATCAATGTTCCGTATACGAACATTTTTCTGGGAGATCGCGGTTCTCTCATCAGTGAATTTCGCCTCCTACGGCCTGGATATCTTTTTCATTTTTCACGATAGCCTCTACCGCAGCTTCCAGCGCTTCGGTGATATCCGCCAACGCCATCGACGGCACATTGGGCTTCGTCACAACCTGATTGGTGATAAAAGGTACATGGATGAATCCGCCGCGTACCCCTGGGAACTCCTTGTCGATATAGTACAACACACCGTACATTACGTGGTTGCACACGAAAGTTCCCGCCGAGTTGGACAGCGAAGACGGAAGTCCTTTTGCCTTAATCGCTTCCACCATTGCCTTGACCGGAAGGCTGGAAAAATACGCCGGCGCGCCGTCGGCAAAGACCGGCACATCGACCGGCTGATTGCCCTCATTGTCTTTGATGCGCGCATCATCCACATTGATAGCTACCCGCTCGGGGGTTACGCCGAAACGTCCGCCTGCCTGGCCGATGCTCAAAACCACATCCGGCTTCTCCGCTTTCATGGTCTCATGGATTTTTTCTACCGATTTGTGAAAAACAGTCGGAATTTCCAGTTTTACAATTTTAGCGCCTGCAATTTCGTCCTTCATCAGCTTGACCGCTTCCAAAGCAGGATTAACCGATTCTCCTCCGAACGGGTCAAAGCCAGTAATCAAAATTTTCATAACTTCTCCTTTCAAATCAAAATGAGATTATAACACCGCACGGCCCTGAAAGGACCGTGCGGTATTTGTCTTATTCCAAACAGATATCTCTGTAGCTGTTTTCAAGCTGCCTTTTTGTTAAAACGCAACATTAAAACGCCAGGAAGTACATCAGGAAAATATGGATGATCAGCATGACAATGGCAGTGGGAGCCTGTGCCTTGATGACCGCATATTTGCTCTTGGTTTCCAACAGAGCCGCGGGCATAATGTTGAAGTTTGCAGCCATGGGGGTCAACAGCGTTCCGCAGTAACCAGCGGTCAGGCCCATTGCGCCGACCACAACAGGATCTGCGCCCTGCATGATCAGGAACGGGATACCGATACCTACAGTGATTACCGAGAAAGCAGCGAAACCGTTGCCCATGATGACGGTGAACAGCGCCATACCGATGCAGTATACCGCTACCGCGATGAAACGGCTGCCTTCCGGAATGATGCTGGCTACGCCCTTGGAAATAACATCGCCAACGCCGCAGGCGGTGAACAAAACGCCCAGCGCTGCCAGAAGCTGCGGCAGGAACGCCACGGAGCCCATATTATCCAACAGACGGTTGCCCTCTGTTACGATGCTCTTAGCCGGTGCTTTGGTGATGGCAAATACCGCGATGGCGCCGAAAATAGCCGATACACCGATCGCGTTGTTGCCGGATACCAGTCCCAGCGCAGCGGCGAGAACGGATACCAAAGCAAGCATCAAAGCCGGGATAAAGATCTTATAACCAATGCGGTCCGCATTGGCGCGGGTTTCTTCTTTGGTAGGAACGTCGTTTTTGGTCTGTACCACGCCGCCGATTGCGGTGAGAACCGCGCTGGCAACGATCAGAACGCCGACGATCCAGGACGGGATATATTTTCCAACGATAAAGCACACGCCCATGATGACCCAGAACAGACCGGTGGTCACATGTTTGGCGGTGGTAGTATCACGAAATGCCTTCACGCCGTTAGCGATAAATACCAAACCGATAATGGAGAAGAAAACCTCAGCCAAAATAGGATTGTAAATGCTGGTGATTTCACTTGGAATCATACTAAATACGCCTCCTTACAGTATCCTGCTCTTATTTGGTGGCAGAAGACTTCTTCGCATATCTGGCGACCAGTTTGCGGTCCACAAAGAAGTTCATCACGATACCAACGACCATAATAACGATTGCGATCGGCCAAGAAGCCATTGCAATCTGCAGCGCATCGACTTCATAACCCTGAGCGACCAACGTGGATACGATCAGCAGGGTACCGGAAGCGCCCATAAAGCAGTTCTGGCCAAAGAAGTTACCGTAGTTCTCCGTCGCTGCGGCAGCACCTTTGATTTCGTCTTCGCCCTTTTCGTCGAGCTCGCCGAATTTAACATAAGCAGCGCCTTCCGCCATCGGCAGGATGATAGGACGGATAAACTGAACATGGCCGCCCAGGCGCAGAGAAAATGCGGCAGAAAGAGTACGGATGATCAGCCATACAGAAAGCAGGCCGCCGGTGGTGAGTTTGCTGAGTTTTTTGATGAAGTCCGTTGCTTTGTCTTTCAGTCCGTACCGCTCACAGATACCGATAATACCGACAGTCAAAGCAAACAGAGTTGCGGTACGCTGAGAAACAAACGAAGACCCGAGGGTTTCAAAAATCCCGATAAAAGTCATCGTGCCGTTCATCATCGCTACCAAACCAGTAATGATGCCCGCTGCAACAACCGTTGCAATCGTGTCCCATTTGAGGATAAAACCTACCACAACAAACAGAACACCAACGAGTTTAAATAGTTCCATACAGTTTCCTCCTTCTATGTACGCAAACCTCAAAATACTTTGCGTGCTGAACTGTAAATCCATAGTAACAGAAAATGTACTAAAATTCAATATATTAGTTAATATTTTTTATTGAAATTATTTACAATCTTCATAAAATATACGATAACTGGTTTAAAAAATGACGATTCCGCGTCATTTGCATCCATGGGTCAACGGGGATATAATAAGGCCAAAAGGGAAAGGGATGGTAACATGCAGCTTATTTTTCCGATTTTGCCGGAGCATCTTTTGCCCGGAGATTTCGCGCAATTTTGGGGTCCCGACGCAGAGGAGATACGCGGATTGCAATTTTCCGGGCAGAAGATGCAGGCGCTGGAATTGCGGGGATGCGACGTGGACCAATGCGTCTTTTCCAACTGCCGGTTTATCCAATGCCGCCTGGAAAGCTGCCGGTTTTGCGATGTGATATTCGATTCCTGCGACCTTTCCAACCTACAGCTGCCGGATTGCTCGTTTCGCCGGGCGGTATTCAAAAACTGCAAATTATCCGGCGCGGTATTTTCCGAAGCGGTGTTCCGCGACACTGCTTTTCAGCATGCCATAGCGCCGTATACCAATTTTTTGAACAGCAAATGGAAAAACTGTCTGCTGCAGCACAGCGATTTTTCCGAAGCTTTTTTTGCCGAAGCGGTCTTTTCCTCCCTGTCGCTGGAGGAAACCCGGCTGACAAGGGCCGATTTTTCCCGCGCCAAGCTTGATAAAGCGGATTATCGCTCCTGCGATATCCGGGATGTCCGCTGGGAGCTCTCTCAGCTGCGGGGCTGTGTGATTTCCTATGAACAGGCAGCAGATCTTGCGCGTGCCGCGGGGATTTCGGTCCAATAAAAAGCCGCCCTGCGCAAAAGCACAGAGCGGCGCCAAAAATCCCGGTTAATACCCCAGCGTTTCGCCCACAATGATCACCTTTACCCGGCCCGGCGTGCGCTGCATCCCCATCCGGACATAATCGCAGCAGATCCGCCCGTCCGACCGGCAATGCACACACTCTCCCACCGCAGTGCAGGGCGCCGGCAGGCCCAGGCGAACCGCGTTAGCTGGCGCCGCGATTTTCTCGACCCTTCTCACCGCCTCTTCCCCATCGGCGACGATTTTATTGTATCCGGCCACCACAATCACCTGCTTGGGGCCAAACAGCATTGCCGCGACCCGGTTGCCGTTGCCGTCCACATTGTAAAGCTCCCCCTCTTCGGTCAGCGCATTGGTGCTGGTAAAATAGGTATCGGCAAAAAAGGCTTCCCGCATCACCTGCTGAACATCCGCGTTTTTCGCGTATCGGTCCAGATGGTGATATTTCCCGCTGTTTAAATGGTCGATAACGCCTGTCTCAAATAACGTCATGGAACCGCCTGCCGCCACGGTTTCTCCCGGCCGGCACAGTTGATCCACAAGAGACACCACTTCCGCTTTGGTCGGAGCGTAATAGGCTTCCATCCGGTTCTTTTTCAGGTTTTCGATGGTTTTTTCAATCCGCTTGTCCATCATTTTCCGCAAATTCTGATCCATTGCTTTTCCCTCCGCAGTCATCTCGGCAGGCCTGTTACGAACAGGCCCGCTTGCCTTGCCGGTGCATTTGACGTTTTGGATGTCCAACGGGCCGGCATTCCGGCCACTCCCCTCAGCCGTCCAAAGCTTCTCAAAAGCCCTTGGCTCTCGCTGCTTTTATTATAGCACAACCGAACTAGAAAAAGGGGGATTTTTGCGTAGATCGCCCGTAAAAATCTTTTGTCCTTCGGTGGGTTTCTCTTTCTTTTTTGCAATTTTTTATTATAATAAAGATATCTTTTCTTGTTTTATATTGACTTCTTTGCTGTTCCGATAAAAAAGGAGGGTTCTTATGAATTCGGAAATCACCATTACCTGGCATGGCCATTCCTGTTTTTCCTTGGCCGCCGGCGGATACACCCTGGTTCTGGATCCTTATGACAACAGTCTGGACGGATATGCTCCGCTGCAGTTAAGCGCCAATGAGGTTCTTTGCAGCCACGGGCATCATGATCACGCATGGCTGCCTGCCGTTTCCCTGCAGGATACAACTGCTGCCTCGCCCTTTCAAATCCGTGTTGTCCGTGCCTGGCACGACGACTGCCACGGGAACAAGCGGGGCGAAAATCTGATCCACGTCATCCGCGCTTTCGGCAAAACACTGGTCCATTGCGGCGATCTGGGGCATCTTCTGACCAAAGAGCAAGTCGGGCAAATCGGGGCCTGCGATGTCCTGATGGTACCGGTCGGCGGATTTTACACCATCGACGCTGCACAGGCTCGCCATGTCGCGGAGCAGCTTTCGGCCAATGTCGTGCTCCCCATGCACTATCGGTTTGGCGAATATGGAATTCCCGTTATCGGCGAAGTGGAGGATTTTCTTGCCCTCGCGGATAGCTACCCTGTCTGCCGCTACCCGGGTAATTGCCTGACTATCGGCCCTTCGCTTTCCAAACAAATTGCCGTTTTAACCTATCAAAAATAAAAGGAGTTTTTTATGAATCGGATCGAACAGTTTTTACAGGACCACAAAGTGCTCATTCTCGATGGCGCCATGGCCACCGAGCTGGAACGAAAGGGGCTGGATCTCAACGACGCGCTCTGGTCTGCCAAGGTGCTGGCGGAACGGCCGGAAATCATTGAGCAGGTCCATTACGAGTATTTCAAAGCCGGTGCAGACTGCGCCATGACCGCCAGCTATCAGGCTACCATCGATGGATTTGTCAAAAAAGGCTACTCCCTTGCCCAGGCGGAAAAATTCATCACCGATTCGGTGACCATCGCCGCCAAGGCCCGGGATCGGTTCTGGCAGGACCCTGAAAATCGGAAAGGCCGGCCTTATCCGCTGATTGTCGCGGCGGTTGGCCCTTATGGCGCGTATCTGGCCGACGGCAGCGAATATCGGGGCGACTACACCATCTCCGAGCCGGATCTGATGGATTTCCACCGGCGCCGCATACAGCTTTTGCTGGAAGCAGGAGCCGATGTCCTCGCCTGCGAAACGATCCCTTGCCTGTTCGAGGCGCAAGCCATGGCAAAGGTTGTCGGCGAATTTGAAAACGCCCTGTGCTGGACCAGCTTCAGCTGCAATAGCGAAACCACCATCTGCGACGGCACTTCTCTCGCCGTCTGCGCCGCCGCGATGGATGTGTTCCCCCAGGTAGCGGCCATTGGCATCAACTGCACGCCGCCGCATCTTCTGCCTTCCCTGATTCGGGAAATCCGCTCTGCTTCTCAAAAGCCGGTCGCTGTATACCCCAACTCCGGCGAAATATACGACCCTGTTTCCAAAACCTGGAAAGGCACTTCGGAAGAAGGGGGATTCGCCCTTGCCTCCCAAGCCTGGTATGAAGCCGGCGCGCGGCTGATCGGCGGATGCTGCCGCACCACCCCATCTGATATTGCCCAGGTTTACGGCTGGGTGAAAGATCTGCGGTAACGTTCACCTGCTTTTCACCGAAAGCGGCAAAAGTTTACCGATCATTCATCTTTTCCGGTTGTTCCCCGTTTTGCCCTTGTGGTAGAATATAAGCGTTTGATTTCGGCTGCTGTCCGCCGCAAGGGCAGGAAAGGCTGCGGGCTTTCCCACAGTCCATAGGAGTTTCTCATGAAAATTCGCAGATCCGTTTTAACCCTGTTTCTGGCCGCCGTGCTGATAGCCGTGTCCCTGACCGGATGTGGAAAAGGCAAGGATGAGGCGCTGGTCAAAAAAATCACTGGCACCGATCCGGAAACGACAGTCATGACCATTAACGGCTCGGATATTTCCGCCGAACTGTATTACTATTGGCTTTCCATTGTCTGCGAGGATACCGCCGCCTATTTTACGGACGGCATCCAGTGGGGTGAAGTCCTTTACGATGACGTAACGGTTTCCGAGTACATCAAGTCCACTACCTTGAATACGCTGATCCAGTATCAGATTGTCACGGATT
>JBJEQT010000071.1:0-15198 GCA_051881895.1 Oscillospiraceae bacterium | reverse complement strand
ACAGCGGTATGCTCTTTCAAATACGCCACATAAGGGGAAAAATCGTATCCTTCGATCACGCGGCCGTATTTATGAAACGCCGGATCGGTAACCAGATACATTTTTACACCCGGATTTTTCGCTTTTACCGATTCAAAACTCATCGAAATCCCTCTTTCTCTTTGTTCTGCTTATTGGTAGTATAACATTATAATACCGGATAAGCAATCTTTTTTCCCAAAAATCTTGCAAACCGTTTGGAAAATTGATACAATGTCAAAAAATGTTGTTCAAAGGAGAGTCGCAGTATGACCTGGGGAATCATCGGTGCAATGCCGTCGGAAATCGCCCTGCTGGAATCACAGATGTCCAACGCGAAAAAAGAAGTGGTTTCCGGCCTGACATATCAAATCGGAACAATCCGCGGAAAAGACGTTGTCTTGTGCTGCAGCGAAATCGGCAAGGTAAACGCCGCCATGTGCGCGCAAACACTGGCGCTGCGCTACCGGGTGGATTTCATGATCAATACCGGCGTGGCAGGCTGCACCTGCGATGACCTGAACGTTTTAGATATCGTCCTGTCACAGGATCTGGTTTTCCACGATTTTGATTGGGCATTGCAGGAAAAATATCACCCTCATACCAGCAAATTCACCGGTGATCCCGGCCTGATCGCCCTGGCGCAGCGGGCGCTGGAACAAATGCCGGAGCGCAAATTCCAGTACAAACTGGGCCGCATCGCAACCGGCGATATTTTCGTTGAAGACGAGGCGCTGCGCAACTCCATCATTGAGCGGACCCACCCCGATTGTGTGGAAATGGAAGGAGCCGCCATTGCTTTGGTGGCCTATTCCAACGGGATTCCCTGCCTGGTAATCCGCAGCATGTCGGACAACGCCAACGGCGATGCGGGCATGTCCTTTGATACCTTCGAGAAAATCGCCGCCGACCACTCTGCCAAATTGCTGCTTTCCATGCTGGAACTGGCGTAATCAAACCGGGCATTCAAAAAGCCGTGGGACCAAAAAGTCCCGCGGCTTTTTTTACAGGACACCCGATCGTGCGGCTGATTGGATGCGCTTTGCGGTCAAGGGGGCTTTTGCAAAGCGCATCGCCCTGCTCCCTCTCAATCGTCCGGCTAGTTGGAAGTAAAGCCGTCCGCGATCCAGGGAGCGCTGGGGTCCTCCTGGTATTTCATTTTCATCACGCCGTCCGCCAACAGGAGGGAGCGTTCTTGATCTGCATAAACCTTCACCGGCACCAACGCCGTGTCTTCATCCTGATAGGACACCTGGTCGTAAACGCACCAGTATTGCCTGCTGTAATCCAGTGCGCCAATAACGCCTTCCACGTCCTGAACCCGGTAAGCCTGCTCTTCTTCATCGTAATACTGGGATTGGCGCAGGACCTCCGGATTTTGGGGATGGTATCCGGTATAAGCGTAAAAATATCGCTCCGCGACATTGGCGCTGACCTGTTCATCATTGACGCCGGGGCTGTATCCGGCTATAAACCAGCGATACAATTGATCGGGCGTCAGGTTTTGCGCGCCGTCCCAGTCGAAGAAAGCCAGTCCGCCGCAGATAGCCGTATACGCATAATACGAGGGCGCGCGGGAAATCATATCCCGTTGGGTATCTACCGCATGGTAGCCGGTAATACGGTAGCCATCGGCCGTTTTCTGCAGCGTAAAGCTGTGCCGCTGCTCCCGGTTTCGGATCGACTGTTCCTCATCCATATCGGTCAGCGTCTTCATGCCATCACCCGCGCTGCCAAACAACCGCCCGTAGGCAACAAAAGCCTCCACCGTGTCCCCCCGCTCGACACAATCCAGAAGAAAAATATCGGGATACCAGCCTCCCATATGGTAAGGCGTGTAGGCCATAGCGTATTCCCGGTAGTAGCCATATCTCGGATTTTGGGGAACAATCTGCACGGTATCGCCAAACATCCGCCGCGCCGTTTCGTCCACAATCCGCTGAGGGATGCACTGGGAATCGTGCACCATCGGGGTCAGCACCGCAAAATCCGCAATGGTGTTGGGTTCCGTACCGTCCTGATACCAGTAAATATACGGCGCCTGGTTGTATGCGGCATTGAGCAAAAAGGAATTGGGGGCGTCTTCGATGGAATCAAAGTCCCGTTCCGGCACATTGTTCCAGATGGTTGCGTCGTAGATCGTATCCAGAATCTCTTTGGCCTTGGCATCGCCTTTCAAATCCCACCGGTCGATGGGGTTGGCGGTCCGGTCCGTGGCTGTTCCCAGATTCTTCTGCAGCTGTTCCAACGTCACTGTATCATACAACGCCAGAATCTGCTCCTGGCTCATCGGGGGCGTGATCAGCTGCGCCGGCGTATATTCGCCGTCTGCGCCTCCTAAAAGCGGTTCTCCTCCCGCAAGAAAGTGCACTGCGTCAAGCTCGCAGTTTTGCAAAAGCGTCATCGCGACCGAGGACAGGTACAAATCGACGCTTTCATTTTCTTTTGCGATCTCCAGCTTTTCATCCGCCAGCAAGGATACCGTTGCCACTCCGTTTTCCGCTTCCAGGCCATCCAAGGTCAAAAGCACCATGCTTGACCCCGCCGATTGCCGGCTCAGCTGCTCCTGCAGCCAGGAAGCGGTGATCTGGCTTACGCCCGGACGGAGCAGCGGAAAGTAAAACGATTCCGGATCTTCATTTGCCGCATGAATCGTATCGGAAGAAAGAAGATACAGTGTCGTCTTTTCCGGATCTTTCACCGCAATCCCCGGTTCCTGCTGCTCTTCCGGCTCCGATTTCCCTTCGCTTTGGGAGGTATCCTGTTCGTTATCCCCGGCAGATGGAACGGCCGGAGCCGACGGATTGGTCAACAGCGAACATCCCACCAGCAGAACCGCCAGGAAAACCGCCGTCACCGATAGCAGCGTTTTCTTATGGTATTTCAAAATATTTCCTACCCGCTGTTTCAAATTGCTCTCGCCAAAAGCCAAAAAGGGCATGACGCCCATCCTGCGGTTCTGCGATTGGGCCATGGACAAAAGGCTTTTCGCATAATCTTTGCGGCTGTCTTCGCCCAGAATTTTCAGTACCCGCTCGTCGCAGGAGGCCTCCATGTCGTCAGAACTCAGCCGAAAGCACAGCCAGACCAGAGGATTAAACCAGTGGATACAGGCCGCTGCCGTTGCGGCAATCTTCGCCAGGTTGTCCCACCGGCTGATATGTACCCTCTCATGCAGCAGAATGTGCTGTGCCGCCGTATCCTCCCAGTCAAACCCCCAAGGCAGGACGATGCGCGGCCGAAACAGGCCAAACACCACCGGTGTGGCAAACATGCGGCTTTTGGAAATCCGCACCTTTCGCCGCAGCGGAAGAAGCTGGCCGGCCCTGCGGATTTTATCGTTTTCCGGCAGCACGCGAAGCCGGCGCAGACGGGCGGCCGAAAAAAGGTAGTGCAGTGTTAAAAAGGCCCCCAACGCCGAGGCGCCGCAAATCCAGACAACGGCCGCGGCCATCCTCCAACCGGGCCATCCTGCCGCGGCAGATGGCGTACTTGGTTCTTCCGCGGTTTTTTCCTCATCATACTGGCCCAAGAACTGCCCTTCGTCCCCTTTTGCCTCTCCTGAACCGTCCTGCCCTACCCGATCGGAAACCGGGATTCGTGCCGGTGCGCTGCCGGTAACATCCAACCGGGACAGCCGGCCGCTTTGCCCTACCACATCCGTACTCTGGGAGGGAACCAGGGAAAACAGGCTCACCGGGGAAGAAACAGATACCGGCACCAGCAGCCGGATCAGCACGACCGCCCATAGTGCATAGCTGATCCAGCGGGGCGCGCGCCCTTTCAAACACCAGCGGATCAAAAGGACCACCAAAGCGGTTAAAGACGCTATCAGACTCATATTCAAAACCGTGGCAAACAGGCCGGTCATTTCTCATCCTCCTCGATCATTCGGCGAATTTCTTCCAGCTCTTTTGCGGAAATTTTTTCGCTTTTTAAAAACGATGCCAAAAACATCTGCCGGGACCCTTCATACAGCTTCTCGATCAGCGTATGGGTCTGACCGGCGCGCACCTGTTCTTTGCTGACCAACGCCGTGCAGCAAAACCCCGGTTCATCCCGCCGGATGATCCCTTTTTCCACCATGCGGGTCAGCAGCGTGTAGGTCGTGTTCCGGCTCCAGCCCATCTCTTCTTTCTCCAGCTGGACCAGCTGCGCCGCCCGAATGCCATCCTTGGCCCATATGCGCTCCATCAATACCAATTCCGCATCGGAAATTTTTATCTGTTTCATACCATCCCTCCATGTTGACTACATTTGTAGTTTAAATTCAGTCTACACCTGTAGTCATCATTTGTCAAGCTTTTCTGTTTCTCCACACGGCATTCTGCGTCTGCCGCCGCCTAAATACGGGGAGCCCCGCGCAAAAAAGCCGCCTTTGGCCATTGCCAAAGGCGGCTTTTGGGTCTTCCCTTTTCCGAACTATTTAATCGGTTCCAGATACTGCGATTCGTAATAATGGCACAGCGCTTTGTATTCGTCCGGCACCCCGTCGTGGGAATTGCGCAGATGAGCATGGGCGTCAAAGCTGTCGCTGCTCAGCCGCTGGGTCAAATGCAAAGCGATGTTGGCGCAATGGCTGGCGATTCGGTCCATGGCATTGAGCACTTCTACAAAGGAAATGCCGCTTTTTGTGCTGCAGGTACCGCTTTGCAGCCGTTCGATGTGCTTGTTTTTCAAGGTTTCTTCCATCAGGTCCACCGTTTCCTCCAACGGTTCCACCCGCGCGGCGATCACCGCGTTTTCTTCCGCGTAAGCCTGCACGGTCATGCCGATAATCGCCCGCACCGCTTCTGTCGCATAGGTAAATTCCCGCTGGCCGTCAGCAGAAAAAGTCACGTTTTGCTCGCTGTGCCGCTCCGCTTCCTCCGCCAGATGGCCGCAATAGTCGCCGATTTTCTCAAAGTCGCTGACCGAGTGCATAATTTCGGTGGCCAAACGGCTGTCCGGAATACTGATGTCCTTGGCGGTGATTTTTAAAAGGTACTCTACCATGACCGATTCTGTCCGGTCCAAAAACTTTTCGTTTTCCTCCAGCTTCTGCACTTTCTTCTCGTCGTACTTTTCAAACAATCCCACTGCGATTTCGAAATTCTCCTGCACGGTCTCGCCCATGCTCAGAATTGCCTTTTTACATTGCTCCAAGGCTACAGAGGGCGTGTTGAGGAAAATATCGTTGAGCGCTGCCAGCCCCTCCTCGATTTTGGAGGCTTCTCCGTCTTTCACCAACCGACGGGAGAATTTGATCAGCTGGTTGGTAAAGGGGAACACCAAAACACAGGTGACAATATTGAAAAGCGAATGGAAATCCGCGATATTTCCGCGGTTCACAACATTGTCCCAAAAGGGGAATCCCACCAGGGCCTGATACCCATATACCACAACCAAAAAGAATGCCGCGCCCAGCATGTTGACAATCAGGTCAATGTAAACCGCGCGTTTGGCTTTTTTGCTGGTGCCGATGCTGGCGATCAATACGGTTACGCATTTGCCGATATTCTGCCCCATGATGATCGGGGCCGCCATGGAGAAAGTAACCGTACCGGTGGAAGAAATCGCCTGCAGAACGCCTACCGACGCCGAAGAGCTCTGCAGGATCGCCGTGATCAGCGCACCTACCGCCACGCCCAGCAGCGGATTCTTAAACAAAAAGAAAATCCGCTGAAACGACTCGGAATCTTTTAACGGAGCAAGGGTGTTCTCCATTGTGGTCATTCCCACAAATAAAATGCCGAAGCCAATCAAAATCGAGGCGATATCCTTGGTCCGTTTTTTCTTAGACACCAGAAGAATCGCCGCACCCACCGCAATACATAACGGCGCGAAAGAAGCCGGCTTCAGCAACATTAAAAAAATATTATCATTGGAAATATCGCCCAATCGCAAAATCTGACCGGTTACCGTGGTACCGATATTGGCGCCCAGGATGACAGGTACCGCCTGGACCAATTTCATGATCCCAGCATTAACAAACCCCACAGCCATGATCGCTGTAGCAGCGGAACTTTGAATTGCCGCTGTGACAACCGCGCCCAGCGCGACCCCTTTTAAGCGATTGCTGGTAAGCTTTTCCAGGGTTTTTTCCAGCCCCGCACCGGCAATGCGCTCCAAAGACGAGCTCAACAGCTTCATCCCATACAAAAACAGCCCGATCCCTCCGCAGAGGGTAATGACAGACATCACTGTCAAACGAATCACTCCTATACATTTCTTATTCGTTTCTTTTCTTTATTCAACAATTATTTTACATGAATTTTACACGGCGCGCAAGTAAAAAGTAGTTGATCGCGGCATTTCCTGCAAATTATCTTTTTTTTTGCAATCAAAAAGCGGACCGTTTCCGATCCGCCTGCCATGCTTTTACCCTATTTTATTCTCCGGCCGATTCTTCCTGTGCTTTTTCCGGCCCGCGCGTGACAAGATATACGCCGCTTTCCGTGTCCCCCTCCAGCGCCAACTGAAAGATTCGCGCCAGATTTCCGCCTTTGATCTGCGCCGGCGTCACCTGCGCAGCCGTAACCGACGCCCCATCGTTTTCCAGCTGGACCCCGTAAAAAGAGAACCCGTATCCCGCCGTGTCCATCCGGGCATAAACTTCTTCCAAAAGCCGGGCCGCCGCCTCCGGCGAAGGATCATCGGCTGTGCCCTCCAGCATCAGGTTGTATTGCAGCGCATTTCCCATGGAAAACGCCATTCCAAGCCGCACCGCTCCGACGCTCGCGCTGTCCAGATGGACGGACGCCTGCACCGGGACAGACAATGCCGCTTCTTCCAGCTGTTTTCGGACCAATTCGGTATAGGTCTCTTCCAGCCGGCGGACGGTATTTCCCTTTTGCTCCACGTCCGCTTCATAGCTGTCCGAGAGGATTTCGCCGTCTTTCGCCGATACGGTAAAAAACACATCTTCTCTTGTTTCGCTTTCCACCCGCGCCTGATACCCACGGGTAGCAAGGTTATAAGACACCCGGCCCACCTTCAGGTTCCGGCCGGAATAGGTCTGCCCCACATAATCCTGGATGTCTTTCTGCGCGCCGGACGCTCCCCACGGGCTGCCAAAACGCCACAGCAGTACGCCGGCAATGCCTGCCGCCAATACCAAAAGCAGCAGCAATCCAACGGTTCGCTTTACGATTTTTACGGTATCCTGCTCCATTTGCCGCCGCCCTTTCGATTGCTTCTTTTTTCAGTATAATATACCGTTACTCCGCTGTAAAGCCAAAAACCGCGAATATCGACAAAGAATGCCCGCAGGAGCGGCAAAATCTCCTGCGGGCACTGCTGCCGTTTGATATTCCGGCCGGCTGCCAAAAGGCGCACAGCGGGGGCTTTTTTACAGAAAATCGGCGGCTCTTCCGGTCTCGTCACTACCAGCAGTTAACCGACGATCTGGAAGTCCTTGGTGTAATGATTGAGCACTTCGCAGCCGTTTTCGGTTACGATGACCAGGTCCTCGATCCGCACACCAACCGAATCCGGCAGATAAATACCGGGCTCGATGGAAAAGCACATACCGGGAACCAGCGGCATTTCGTTGGTGGAACCGATGTCCGGCCACTCATGGACCTCAATGCCGATATTATGGCCGGTGCGGTGAGTAAAATACTCGCCGTAGCCCGCTTTGGCAATGACATTCCGCGCCGCCGCGTCCACATCGCAGGCCCGCACGCCGGGTTTTACCGCCGCGATGGCCGCCATATTGGCCTCCAGCACCAGATCATAGATCTTCTTCTGCAGGTCGGTGGCCGATTTGTAGCAGACGGTACGGGTCATATCGCTGTAATATCCATTCAGATTTTTGCCAATGTCAAACAGCACGTTGTCGCCGGGCTGCAGGAATACTTCCTTGGACGGCCCATGATGCGGGATCGCGCAGTATTTTCCATAGGCGACGATGCACAGGCTCTTAACCGCCGCGCCCTCCGCCGCGAAGAATTCGTTGACCTTTTCCGCCAAATCTACTTCGGACAACCCTTCCTGGATCGCCTCGATGGATTTTGCCACCACCCGGTCGTTCATCGCAGAGGACTTGCGCAGTTTCTCCTGCTCCTCAGCATCCTTGATCATACGGGTCATATCCACAAAAATCGAGCCGTTCATTACCGGTGCGTCGGGCCGCAATTCCATCATATGGATGAGGAAACGGGCCGGCCATTCCTTGTCCACACCCAGCTTGCCGGGCTTGACTTCCTTGGCCAGGATTGCAACCGGGTCCTCGGTATCATGGAAAAAGACCACCTTTGCCCCATCGAGCTTAATATAGTTGTGCAGCTGGTTGACCACCAGCGTTACGGTGCCGTCGGTGTTCAAATACAGCGCCAGGCAGCGCTCCCCGGGATGGACCATCTCCCCAGTCAGATAAAAAATGGAAACGGGGGAGGTGACGATCATCTGCTCGACGCCTGCCTGCTCCATCCTCTTCAGCACATTGTTAATACGGGTACGGTTTAACTGGCTCATTTTGCTCTCTCCTAACATTCTTTCAGATTCCGGTTTTCCATAAACCGGAAAAAACCGCTTTTTTCCCCTTTATTATAGGATTTGACCGGCCAAAAGTCAATGGAAATGTCTTAGGTCGTCCTCTGCCAGCCAGCACAGCAGCGCGGTGTCCCGGCCGCCTACTTCCACGACCCGGCAGCCGTGAACCATCACGCCCAAACCGTCCTCGTCCCAGCGGCAGCCAAAGGCATAGCCCATATAGCAAAGGCCGTCCTTTTCCACCGGCAGCACATGGATCTCTTCCAACTGCAGCTCCCCCAGCAAATCGGCTGTTTCCTGTGCCCGGGGCAGACCGGGCATGCTGAAATCATCTTCCAGACAGCCGCCCAGCAGGTCCGCTTCCTCGTCGGCCAGGTGCTGTAAAATTCCGCCCAGAATCGCGTTCTTCACCTGCTCCTGCGAGGTAAACAGATAGGCCAGCGCTTTTCGGTAGCTTTCGGTCAGTTCCTGCCCCTCATCCACCCGGTCCCCGCCAAAATCCAGACGGACGGGACGCGCTTCCTCTTCCATCCGCCAGTTTTCCCAGGCGGGCAGATGTATTTCCCCTTCCAGACCGTATTCTCCTCTTGTCAGTTCCAACTGCGCCATCTTTTTACTTCTCCCACGGGTTTTCCCAGTCGCACAAATCAAACAGTTCCATGCACAAAAGCGTATCCCGATGGGGGATCACGTCGCTTTCCAGCTTTTGCTCCCGCACGCCCCTGATAAATTCTTCGATTTCATACACAAAGCCATTTTCTTCCGGCTGCTCAAACCGCTCCGTTTCCTGCCGGTCCGGCCCATACAGCACCGCGCCGGCACCTTTGTGTCCGCCCAAAAGCTGAATGCTTCCCCGATCGCCGCAGAACCACGCTGTCTCCGGCGCGATGGCGCGAAAGCTCACCTGCGTCGAAGCAATGGCATGTTCAAACCGCAAAAGCATCCCGTCGGTACAATCGGAGCCGTAGGGGAAGCGGCTGGTCATGGTCTTTGCCTCCAACAGAGGCTGATTCACCAGGTAAGACAGGATTTCAAACGCGTAGACCCCAATGTCCCGATTGGCTCCGCCGCCCAATTCCGGGGCGTTCAGCCGGTGCGAAGCATCGTTTCCGGATACAAAGCAGAACTGATAGTTTGCCAAATTGACCTGTCCGATTCGGCCGCTGTCGATCCACTCTTTTGCTTTCTGCACGGCGGGGGTAAAGCGGCTCCACATGGCCTCCATGGAAAACAGGCCCTTTTCCTCCGCTTTGGCAAATACCTCCTGCGCCTGCTCCTTGGTAATGGTAAAGGCTTTTTCGCACAAAAACGGCTTTCCGTATTCCAGACACAGCAGCATATTCTCATAGTGAAAATTGTTGGTGGTATCAATATATACCCCGTCGATATCCGGACGCGCCAGCATCTGGCGGTAGTCGCCGTAAGCCGACGGCACGCCGTTGGCCTTGGCAAACGCATCCGCCCGCTCCTGGCTCTTGCTGGACACCGCCGCCACCTGCGCTCCCGGTATTTGGCGCACCGCATCGCAGAATTTAGCGCCTATTTTCGCCGCGCCCATGATTCCAAAACGAAACATTTCCATACCTTCTCCTTTCGCCGCCCTGCCTGGCGGAGACGCTTCTTTTATTGTTAGATTACTCCATTTCACACCTGTTTGCAAGCCGCCGCAGGGACCTTCCGTTTTTCTTCCGCATAAAATAGGCAAAGGGCTCCAAGCCGCCCTGTCGAAAACGCGCGGCTGATTTGGAAGGGAGGATTTTGGAATGGAAGCGGTTTTACTCTCTTTTTTCCGTATCTTTTTTCTCAGCGCCGCCGTCTGCGCCGACACCTTTGCCGCCGCTTTCGGATTCGGCACCGGTCAGATCCGCATTCCCACCGGTTCGGCGCTGGTGCTGTCGGCGGTATCCGCAGCCGCGCTGTCCTTCTCCATTCTGGCGGCGGGATGGCTTGCGCCCTTTCTGCCCAAGGCGCTGGTATCCTGGCTGCCCTGCCTCATTTTGTGCGGATCGGGACTTTTTAAGCTGTTCGACAGCACCCTCAAGCGGCTGATACGCCGTTTGCCGCAGCCGGGACGGGAGATTTCGTTCTCCTTTTTGCAAATGCGCTTTTTGCTGCGGGTATGGGCCGATCCTGCCGCCGCGGATACCGACCGTTCCCTTATCCTTTCCGCCGGTGAATCGGTGGCGCTGGCTCTGGCCCTGTCCGTCGACGGGGTGGCTGCCGGGCTGGGCGGCGGGTTTTCCGGGCTTTCTCCCTGGGCCGTTTTTTTCTGCTGTGCCGCCCTGAATCTATTCTGTATTCTGGCAGGCGGGGCCGCCGGCCGAAAAGCAGCCGACCGCGCCTGCTTTGATTTGTCATGGCTGAGCGGCGTCACCCTTTTGGTCATGGGTCTGCTAACGCTGCTGTAACAGGAGAATCATCTGAAAATTGTGCAAAGTGACAAAGTTTGGGCGAAGTATCCAAAATCTTGTCTTTCTATTGACTTTTCATCTCCCTCGCTATACAATAAAGACTGTTCGCAGACCACAATATATTGTGGTGTTGATTTATGAA
Organism: Oscillospiraceae bacterium; assembly: GCA_051881895.1. Lineage (GTDB taxonomy): Bacteria > Bacillota > Clostridia > Oscillospirales > Ruminococcaceae > UBA3818. The sequence continues at coordinate 4,152 of JBJEQT010000071.1, read as the reverse complement.
TAACCGCATGTGTAGTATACAGTGAGTAATTTCCGTCCATCGGGTATATGCCGGCGGTCTCCTTTGATTCACTTTGTAAAAACAGAAAGGACGTTGTAACATGATTGAAATGATTATCAAGCGAGACGGACGGCAGGTCCCTTTTGATTCTACCAAGATAACCGACGCTATTTATAAGGCAGCACAGGTTCTGGGCGGCAACGACAGGGAAATGGCGGAAGAGCTGACCCAAAAGGTCATCGCTTACCGGACCGACGAGCTGCATGAAACCCGCCCCGCAGTGGAGCAGGTGCAGGATGCGGTAGAGAAGATCCTCATCGAAAACGGACATGCCCGCACCGCGAAGGAATTCATTCTCTATCGGGCAGAACGTACCCGTGTCCGTGACATGAACACCAAGTTGATGCGCATTTATGAGGACCTTACTTTCAAACCGGCGGCAGACAACGACATTAAGCGGGAAAACGCCAACATCGACGGCGATACCCCCATGGGCACTATGCTGAAATACGGCTCCGAGGGATCCAAGCAGTTCTGCGAAATGTACGTGCTGGATCCGGTGTTCTCCAAAGCCCATGCGGAGGGAGATATCCACATCCACGATCTGGATTTCTACACGCTGACCACCACCTGCTGCCAAATCGATATTGTCAAACTGTTTAAAGACGGCTTCTGCACCGGTCACGGCTTTTTGCGGGAACCCAATGATATCGCCAGCTATTCAGCGTTGGCCTGTATCGCCATCCAGTCCAACCAGAACGACCAGCACGGCGGCCAGAGCATCCCCAACTTTGATTACGGCATGGCTCCCGGCGTGCGCAAAACCTATCGCCGGATCTATTCCCGCAACGTAGGAAGGGCGCTGGAATTGCTGGGCGGCCTGGAAGACGGCGAAGCGGTCGCTAAGCAAATCGCGGCCGATGTGGAAAAACAAAGCGGCCTTTATCCTGTCTTGGCCGACGATAACGGCTATCATGAATGTGAGGCGCCGGAGCTGGCCAAATATGTTTCGGAAGAGCTGGTGGAAAAAATCCAGCGGTTCGCAGTGAAAAATGCCAAAAAAGAGACCCATCGTTCTACCTATCAGGCAATGGAGGCGCTGGTCCACAACCTGAACACCATGCACTCCCGCGCCGGCGCGCAGGTTCCTTTTTCCTCCATCAACTACGGCACCGATACCTCTCCCGAGGGCCGGATGGTCATCGAGTGCATTCTCAAAGCGGAGGACGCAGGCCTGGGCAACGGTGAAACGCCGATCTTCCCCATCCATATCTTCAAGGTAAAAGAAGGGGTCAACTATAATCCGGGCGACCCCAACTATGATTTGTTTAAATTGGCTTGCCGGGTATCGGCCAAACGGCTGTTCCCCAACTTCTCTTTCCTCGACGCGCCGTTCAACCTCCAGTATTACAAAGAGGGCGACTACAATACCGAAGTGGCCTATATGGGCTGCCGGACCCGTGTTATGGCCAATAACTATGACCGCACCCGTGAAGTAACCTGCGGCCGCGGCAACTTAAGCTTTACCTCCATCAATCTGCCCCGTCTGGCGATCAAAGCCAACGGCAATGTGGACTTTTTCTTCGATCAGCTGGATCGTATGCTGGATTTGGTGTCCAATCAGCTGATGGCCCGCTATAAAATCCAGGCAGCCAAAAAAGTCCGCAACTACCCCTTCCTCATGGGGCAGGGCGTTTGGCTGGATTCGGATAAACTGGGCCCGAATGACGAGGTGGGCGAGGTGCTCAAGCACGGCACCCTCACCGTCGGTTTCATTGGCCTTGCAGAATGTCTGAAAGCGCTGATTGGTAAGCATCACGGTGAATCCCAGGAAGCCCAGAACCTCGGCTTGGACATCGTGGGTTACATGCGCAAACGGATGGACGAAATGTGCGAAAAAACCGGATTTAACTATTCGTTGATCGCCACCCCCGCAGAAGGACTTTCCGGCCGGTTCGTCCGCATCGATAAACAAAAATACGGCATTATCCCCGGCGTGACCGATCGGGATTATTACACCAACTCGTTCCACGTTCCGGTGTACTACAATATCTCCGCCTTTGATAAAATCCGCCTGGAGGCTCCGTATCACAATCTGACCAACGGCGGCCATATCTCCTATATCGAAATGGACGGCGATCCGCTGAAGAACCTGGACGCTTTTGAAAAGGTCGTTCGCTGCATGAAAGAGTCGGGTATCGGCTACGGTTCCATCAACCATCCGGTCGACCGGGACCCCTGCTGCGGCTATACCGGCATCATCGACAATGAATGTCCCGGCTGCGGGCGCCATGAGGGAGACGGAAGCGAGGCATTCGAGAGAATCCGCCGCATCACCGGTTATCTGGTAGGCACAATGGATCATTGGAACAACGCTAAGCGCGCCGAAGAGCACGATCGTGTGAAACACGGCGTGTCCGATGTGGAACAGATTTAACCCAAAAGAATAAAAGGCGGGCAAGCGTCCGCCTTTTTCTTTGAAAAAAGAGCTAAAATCATCTGTTTTTCGCTCAAAATCAGATGATTTATACCTTTTTACGAGAGGATGTTTGTTATGTCAAAACCGATCCGGCTGGCGGGAGTCGTCCGGGAGTCCATCGTGGATGGCCCGGGCATCCGCTTCACCGTTTTTGTACAGGGCTGCCCTCATCATTGCGAGGGCTGTCACAACCCCGAAACCCATGATTTTTCCGGCGGCTACGACTGCGAACCGGAAAAAATTCTGGCGGAAATCAAAAAGAATCCCCTGTTGGATGGCGTTACCTTTTCCGGCGGAGAGCCTCTTTGCCAGGCGAAAGCGTTGCTGCCGCTGGCGCAGGAAATCAAAAAATTAGGATTAAACTTATTTATTTATACAGGTAGTATATTTGAAAAGCTGATAGAGGAACAGGACCCCGATGTGATGGCCCTGCTGCAGGAAGGGGATTTCCTGGTGGACGGTCCTTTTGTTCTGGCCCAGCGGGATTTGACACTGCTGTTCCGCGGCAGCCAAAATCAACGAATTTTAGATTTGCCCCAGTCTTTGGCGCAGGGGAAAGCGGTTTTGGCGCCAATCGGACAGTGAGCGGCTTCCGGAAAGCGACCCTGTTGTATTGAAATCCTGCCAGCAGGCTGCGATGCAGGAAGCGGTACGCAAACAGAGAGCCCTCGTCTGGCGTTGGACAAGCCACACAGGAAAATCATTTGAATCCAGCAAAACAAAAACGAAAAAGGCGATACAAAAAGACGGCGCAAAAATACTTTGCGCCGTCTTTTTTTGCCGAAAATAAGTTGATTGCCAAACACAGCTTTGTTTTATTCCTTTTCTTGCGCCTCTCAACTTTCGCCCTACCTGTTTTTCCTGGATAGGATACCATTCGTCAATGCTATCGTCAGCTGCGCGACAGCCAAAAGAGCAAAGGTCCAGCCAAGTCCCATCCGCCCACGATAAAAATAGCCGTAGCTGACAATCCCAAAACAAATTGCGGCAACAACGCTGCACCCAATCACTACTTTTCTATTCTTTTTCATCTGTCTACCCCACCTGTCGCTGTTTGTATTCCGTGAATCGTTCTGTGGATAATTTCTATCCTTTTTCAGTGCCGCATGCACACCGGTTCAAAAAAGGTCGATACTTCATTGATGCACTTCTCTCTTTTCCAGTTCTGCGCCGTATCGGAAAATGAGAGAAGCCAGAATCAGGGTAATGCCTGTAACCAAGCCAGGCAGATTGCCGATATGACCGGTTTTCTCTGCATCCAGGTAGGTCTGAATGACGGATGAGATCACAATCGACACAATGGGCAAATAGATGCAGCGGATCCCCAGCTTTTTAAGAAGGTTTGCGCCGTTTTCCGTAAAAGGAGTTCCCTCCGCCTGTTCTGTCTTAAAATATCCATAGGCGAAAGCCAGCAGGATCGCTTCTGCAGTCAACATGACAAGATCGGAAAGCAGCACAGCCAGCGTCTGGTTTACACCCTCGCCGCCGTCATATAGTACTACCGGCTGGCCAAAAAGGGTAAGCGCCTGCCCTCCGTTGTGCCATGCAACGACACACGCACAGCCGACAGCGCAGAGAACTGCGCCGACAATGCCAAAAATCATGGCAATTTTGGTTAGGATCTGAAGAACCCGAAAGGTCTTTTGAATGGTCTGCAGTGATTTCATAATGGT
>JBJEQT010000070.1:0-3397 GCA_051881895.1 Oscillospiraceae bacterium | reverse complement strand
AGGTGTCGAATAAAATCATGTCCCCGCGGGCGGGAACATAGGTCCCAACATCAAAATAATGGTAGTAAGCCTTAAACCACAGTCCGCAGGAGTAAGCGGACGGATACCAGGGATAGACGCTTCCGATATAGGATGTACCCAACCGGTCTTCCGCCTTTTGAAGGCAATACATTAAAAACTCGGAGCACCACTGGGCATAGGGGTCGCCAAATAATTCCCCGTAAGCCGTGCTGCCGTCCTCCCGCACCGGGAACTGGGGTTCCTGCTGGGCATACCAGAGCGCCCAATCCACAAAATTGTCCAGCGACCCGTCTTCCGACGCCGGTTGGGGAAGCGCAGCCGCCTGCGGGTCCTCATCCGGGTTTTCCTGCCGGGAAGCGCCGGACGCATAAAAAGTACTGTCCGGACTCTGCGGTGTTCCTTGTGTTTGGGAAGAATCGGCCGGCTCCGCCGGCTGAAAACTCAGCCAGAGCAAAAACAGGACCAGCACGATGGCTAATATGCCGAACAGGACCGAAAAAGCCCTGGGATATGTCTTTTTGGCTCGTCGCATGACAACGCCCCTATCTTTTTGATAGGTTCAGCTTATCATAAAAATTTGATGGTTTGATGAAATTTTTTTGAAAAGCATCTGTTTCTGGCCTTTTTGACAAAAGAATGGCTTCATCCGATTTCTACGCAAAAAACAAACCGTACAGTCGGATTTATTTTTCCAGCGGTTTTACCGCGTTGCTTTCCAAAATGGTCTGGGCATACATCTTCCGATTCCCTTCCCGGTTTTTCTCCGGGTCCGAAAGGCCCACCGGCGCGGCATAAACAATGAATTCGTCTTTGCCGTCCACCCGGCAGAGAGCGTCCGCCACCCCCTGATCGATAGCCGCCACCGCGCAGGTACCGCATCCCACAGCCTCACATGCCAGATACAGATTCTGCACGATATGCCCCGCGTCGATCAGCGCTACCCGATGGGCGCTGGTGCTGTACCGCCACTCCGCGCGATAGGGCACAAAGCTGTACAAAAAGGCAACGGCGCATCCGCCAGCCCATTTTTGCCCGTGCATGGCGGCTGCGATCTGTTCCTGCGGATTCTCCAAAGGCCCAACCGGCTCCAACGCATGCTCCAGCGGCAGATAGTGATAAACGCCGGCGCAAAGGCCAGCCACCTTTCGCACCGCCAAATAGGTCTCAAATGGGTGCCGGGCGCCGCCGGAAGGTACTGTCCGCAAAGTGGCATAATGATTCCCCCGAATCGATTTGACCCCCTGGGTCGCCCACAGCAAAAAGGAAAGCTGGTCCAGCGTCATCTCTTCATCTTTATAAAAGCGCTGGCTTGTCCGATTTTGCAAAATGGTGAAGAAGTCCGTTTCGGTCATGACCGAACGAAAATCCCGGCTCAGCCCAATCCGCTGCTCGGATTGGGCGGGTTTGCACAAAGGCGGCTGCGGAAGGCGCTTTTGCTGGTCGGATGGTTCCCGCTCCTGGGCGAAGGGACTTTTGCAAAAATCGCGGTTTGCAGCAATCTGCTCTTTTGTATTCACTGTCTTTCCTCCATTCTGTCACAGTTAGTAATTGACAAAGGTCATCGGGCAAAAAGAAGACGGCCCAAAGGGATCTTCTTTTGCCAGGTCTACCGGGAAAAGGCTTCCCAGGTGCCGGCTGTCCGGCTTTGTATCTTCTTTATAAAGATTTCCCTGCATCGTATATCCCGGCCCGATGGGGTCTCTGCCGTAGATCTTCTCAATGGCATGGCGGGGCAGCTTAATGACAACGCCCCAATATTCCCCTTCCAAATCCTCCCCGCGATAGCTGTGCAGGTCCGGCAAAACACCATACAGTGCAAGCGGGGTTTCTTTCTCTTTTTCCCGAACCACGCAGGTCATTCCGCCCATGCTGTCCACCCGGATCTCCAAAAACGCCTCGCTGCGGCCCGGATCAAAATTCAGACGCGCCATCAGTACGCTCTCAGGGGACGGGCGGGTCTCAAACGCCCAAAGGCGCAGATAAAAATCGCTCTGATTGACACACATGCGCGCCTGCGCAAAAGGACGGTAATCCCGTTTTTCCAGCGGGTAATAAATGATTTTCCCCACCGGCAGGGCGTCCCAGACCGGTTGGCCCTCGATCAGGCTGATTTTAAAATCCATATGTTTTTCCTCCTTTATCCTCGCGAGCGCGGATTGTACCTTTTTATTATATCAGTTTTACCCAAAATGAAAAGGATTCGCCGCAAAAAGAATCGTTTTTCCCTTCGCCGGAACACTCTTTTTGTCCGGCGAAGGGGTTGCATCCTTTTGGACAGAGCATCTGTTTTACAAAAGCAGGAATACAATTTGTATATTTCTGCATTTTTATCCAAAACAAAAAAGAGCCGGGAGGTTTTCTCTCGGCTCTTTTTTGTTTTTTACGTTAGGACAATTCAAACATGCCGGTGTACAGCTGATAATATTTCCCTCTTTGGGCGATCAGCTCGTCGTGATTGCCCTCCTCAATAATTTTGCCATGCTCCAGCACAATAATCACATTGGAGTTGCGGACAGTGGACAACCGGTGGGCGATGACGAACACCGTCCGGCCCTGCATCAGCGTATCCATGCCCTTTTCGATCAGCGATTCGGTACGGGTATCGATGGAGCTTGTCGCTTCATCCAGAATCAGCACCGGCGGATCCGCTACCGCCGCCCGGGCAATGGCCAACAGCTGCCGCTGCCCCTGACTGAGGTTGGCGCCGTCAGACGTGAGGACGGTATCGTATCCCTGCGGCAGATGGGTGATAAAGAAATGGGCGTTTGCCAGCTTGGCCGCCGCTATAATCTCTTCGTCAGTGGCATCCAGCCGTCCATAGCGGATATTATCCCGCACGGTTCCGGTAAACAGGTGCGTATCCTGCAAAACCATGGAAAGGGAGCGGCGCAGATCCGCTTTTTTGATTTTGTTGATGTTGATGCCGTCGTAGCGGATTTTGCCGTCCGGCACATCGTAGAACCGGTTGATCAGGTTGGTGATGGTGGTCTTGCCTGCGCCGGTGGACCCTACAAAGGCGATCTTCTCGCCGGGCCGCGCTTCCAGGGAAATGCCGTCCAACACGATTTTGTTTTCCTCATAGCCAAAAACCACATCTTCAAATTCCACCGCGCCGCGGACCTGCGTATAGGTCAGGCTGCCGTCCCCATGGGGATGCCGCCAGGCCCACAGTCCGGTGTGTTCCTTGGTTTCTTCCAGCGAGCCGTCCGGCAGGCGGCGTGCATTGACCAGCGTAACATATCCGTCGTCTGTTTCCGGCTGCTCATCGATGACCGCAAAAATCCGTTCCGCGCCGGCCAAAGCGCTCAGCAGAATATTAAACTGCTGGCTGATCATGGAGATCGGTTGATGGAATGAACGGATATACTGCAGGAAG
>JBJEQT010000069.1:0-3418 GCA_051881895.1 Oscillospiraceae bacterium | reverse complement strand
ATTATCTGAAACTGCATCATCTGGTAGACGATAAGATCCATGCCCGTTCTACCGGCCCGTACTCGCTGGTAACGCAGCAGCCTCTGGGCGGTAAGGCTCAGTTTGGTGGTCAGCGCTTCGGTGAGATGGAGGTTTGGGCGCTGGAGGCTTACGGCGCTGCTTATACCCTGCAGGAGATCCTGACTGTGAAGTCTGACGATACCGTGGGCCGCGTCAAAACCTTTGAAGCGATTGTGAAAGGCAACAACATCCCGAAGCCGGGTGTGCCGGAATCCTTCAAGGTTCTGATCAAAGAACTGCAGAGCCTGGCGCTGGATGTTAAGGTGCTGGATAAGGACAACCAGGAGATCGACCTGAAGCAGACCTTCGACGATGACGACGATGTGGGCCTGGGCCATATGGACGACGATCTGATGGATATGGAACACGTGAAGAATGAGGATGAATTGGCGGACTCCTACACCATAGATGAACCGGAGATCGATGAAGCGGACAGCATACTGGATGCGGACGATCTGCTGGGGTTGGACGACGCTGACGATTTGTTCGAGGATGAAAATTTTTAACCGGTGATTTGGCCGGGCGGCGTTTTGCAAAATGAGATGCAGCCCGGCAAAACCTGTTTTGATTACCACTCACGAGTTTATACAGGAAGAAGGATCGCACTTGGAATTTAATGTTTTTGAATCGATCAAAATTGGTTTGGCTTCCCCGGACCAGATCCGTCAGTGGTCGCATGGTGTGGTGGAAAAGCCGGAGACGATCAACTACCGTACGCTGAAGCCGGAACGGGACGGCCTGTTCTGCGAACGTATCTTTGGGCCGACAAAGGACTGGGAATGCTACTGTGGTAAATATAAACGGCTGCGCTATAAAGGCAAGGTTTGTGAGCGCTGCGGCGTTGAAGTAACGCGCGCCAAGGTCCGCCGGGAGCGGATGGGCCATATTGAGCTGGCGGCGCCGGTTTCCCATATCTGGTATTTTAAGGGGATTCCTTCCCGGATGGGCTTGATCCTGGATATGTCCCCCCGCCTGCTGGAAAAGGTGCTGTACTTTGCGTCTTATGTTGTGATCGATCCGGGCCAGACGCCTTTGGAACCGAAACAGCTGCTGAATGAAAAAGAATACCGCGAAATGCGGGAAAAATACGAAGATGATTTTAAGGCCGGCATGGGCGCGGAAGCAGTGAAAGAACTGTTGGCCCAAATCGATTTGGATCAGCTTTACAATGAGCTGATGGAGGAATTGGAAAATGCATCCGGCCAAAAGCGCATCCGGCTGCTCAAACGGTTGGAAGTGGTGGAAGCGTTCAAAAAATCGGGCAACGATCCCACCTGGATGATCCTGGATGTGGTACCGGTCATTCCGCCGGATATCCGTCCCATGGTACAGCTGGACGGCGGCCGCTTCGCCACCAGCGATCTGAACGATCTGTACCGCCGGGTCATCAACCGGAACAACCGTCTGAAACGTTTGCTGGAATTGGGTGCGCCGGACATTATTGTGCGTAACGAAAAACGTATGCTGCAGGAAGCGGTGGACGCGTTGATCGACAATGGCCGCCGCGGCCGTCCGGTCACCGGGCCGAACAACCGTCCGCTGAAATCTCTGTCCGATATGCTCAAAGGCAAACAGGGACGGTTCCGTCAGAACCTGCTGGGTAAACGTGTTGACTATTCCGGACGTTCGGTTATCGTCGTAGGCCCGGAACTGAAAATGTATCAGTGCGGCCTGCCCAAAGAAATGGCTCTGGAGCTGTTCAAGCCTTTTGTTATGAAGCGCCTGGTGGATACCGGAGCGGCGACGAACATCAAAAACGCCAGAAAAATGGTAGAGCGTGCCCGCACGGAGGTTTGGGATGCGCTGGATATCGTGATCAAAGATCATCCGGTCCTGTTGAACCGTGCGCCTACGCTGCACAGACTGGGCATCCAGGCATTTGAGCCGGTGCTGGTAGAAGGCCGTGCGCTGAAGCTGCATCCGTTGGTATGTACCGCTTACAACGCCGACTTCGACGGCGACCAGATGGCGGTCCATGTGCCGCTGTCCGCAGAAGCGCAGGCGGAGGCCCGCTTCCTGATGCTGGCTGCCAACAACCTGCTGAAACCTTCCGACGGCCGCCCGGTGGCGGTTCCGACGCAGGATATGGTGCTGGGTTCCTACTATCTGACCTTGGAAAAAGACGGCGAGCCCGGAGAAGGCAAGGCATTTACCAGCGTGGATGAGGCGATGATGGCCTACAATGAAGGCGTTATCGGACTGCATGCGAAAATTAAAGTCCGCAGGACGAAAGTGATAGACGGAGAGACCTACTCCCAGATCATCGAAACGACCATGGGCCGGATTATTTTCAATGATCCGATTCCCCAGGACCTGGGATATGTAGATCGCAGCAAACCGGAAAACATGTTCAAATTAGAGGTCGAGTTCCTGGTTGGCAAAAAACAGTTGGGGCAGATCATCGAAAAATGCATCCGGATGCACGGCACCGCTACGACGGCAGAAGTATTGGATAGAATCAAGGCGCAGGGCTTTAAATATTCCACCCGCAGCGCCATCACCGTTGCGGTATGCGACGCGGTGATTCCTCCGCAGAAAAAGGAACTGATGGAAGAGGCCGATCAGAAGATCGACAAGATTACCAAGCAGTACCGCAGAGGTTTGATCTCCAACGATGAGCGTTACCAGATGGTAATCAAAACCTGGAACGAAACCACGGATAAAGTGGCTGACGCGCTGAAAAATAACCTGGATAAATACAACCCCATCTTTATGATGGCCGACTCGGGTGCTCGTGGTAGTATGAACCAGATTCGTCAGCTGGCCGGTATGCGCGGATTGATCGCCAACACCTCCGGTAAAGCGATTGAGATCCCGATTCGTGCGAACTACCGCGAAGGCCTGAACATTTTGGAATACTTCATCTCCTCCAGAGGCGCGCGGAAAGGCTTGGCCGACACTGCGCTGCGTACCGCCGACTCCGGTTATCTGACCCGCCGTTTGGTGGATGTTTCGCAGGAAGTTATCATCCGCCAGCACGATTGCGGTACCCATGAGGGCATCGAAGTTTGCGATATCCGGGATGGCAACGAAATGATTGAGCCGTTCTCTGAGCGTTTGATGGGCCGGTATCCGGTTGAGGATGTGCTCCATCCCGAAACCGGAGAGTTGCTGGTGTCCAAAGACAAGATGATGAACGAGAGCGATGTCAAGAAGATCACGGGCGCGGGTATTACTAAGCTGAAAATTCGCTCGATTTTGAACTGCGAATCCAAATATGGCGTCTGCGCGAAATGCTACGGCGATAACCTGGCTAACGGAAAACCCGTTGCAGTGGGCGAGGCGGTCGGCATTATTGCGGCACAGTCCATCGGTGAGCCCGGTACCCAGCTGACCATGCGTACGTTCCATACCGGCG
>JBJEQT010000068.1:0-15607 GCA_051881895.1 Oscillospiraceae bacterium | reverse complement strand
AGACCGACGACCCCAACCTGTACATTGTGGATTATAAAGACGATGCAACAGCCTTTAACGGCCTGAAAAAGGGAACTATCGAGGGTAAGGGCGTCATCAACAACCGGGTTTCCAATCATCTGATGAAAATGCTGGAGAAAAACGGCATTCCCACCCACCTGGTGGAAGAGATCTCCGACCGGGAGACCGTGGTGAAAAAGGTTACCATTATCCCGCTGGAGGTAATTGTCCGCAATATCGCGGCCGGCTCTTTGTCCAAACGGCTGGGACTGGAAGAGGGTACCAAGCTGAAACATCCGGTGCTGGAATATTGCTACAAAGATGACGCGCTGGGCGACCCGATGGTCAATGATTATCACATTTACGCCATGGACATTGCGACCAAGGAAGAACTGGATTTGATCGCAGACTACTCTTTTAAAATCAACAAACTGCTGAGCGATTATCTGAAAGATCTGAACATCGAGCTGATCGACTACAAGATCGAATTCGGCAAGACCCCCGACGGCACCATTATCCTGGCGGATGAGATCTCCCCGGACACCTGCCGTTTCTGGGACAGCAACACCGGAGAAAAACTGGACAAAGACCGTTTCCGCAGAGATTTGGGAAATGTGGAGGGCGCATATCATGAAATCATGAAGCGCCTGCTGGGCGAATAATCCAAACGGATACAAACTGGCAGGGCCGGGCAACGCCGGCCCTGCTCACGGTTCGGGAGAAAAGAAGATGCAAAACGAGATTCATGAGGAATGCGGCGTTTTTGGTATTTATGACAAAGAAGGCAGAAGCGATGTCGCGGCCAATGCTTATTATGCGTTGTATGCCCTGCAGCACCGGGGACAGGAAAGCTGCGGAATCGCGGTCAACGATAGTGGGGTGATCACGGTCCACAAGGATTTTGGGCTGGTTCGGGATGTGTTTACCAAGGAGCATCTGCAAGCTTTGGGCCGGGGACAGATGGCAGTGGGACACACCCGGTATTCCACGACCGGTGCAGTCAGCCGTGCCAACGCACAGCCGCTGGTGGTCCGACATGTAAAAGGTCAGATGGCCCTGGCGCACAACGGAAATCTGACTAACGCGGCGGAGCTGCGCCGCCAGCTGGAATTATCCGGCGCCATTTTCCATACGACCAATGATTCAGAGGTCATTTCCTATATGATTACCCGGGAACGGCTGAATACCCCCTCTATCGAAAAGGCGGTAGAACAGGCGATGTTTCAGCTGGAGGGCGCATACAGCCTTGTTATCATGTCTCCGCAAAAGCTGATCGCCGCCCGGGATTCCACCGGCTTCCGTCCACTGTGCATGGGCCGCCTGCCGGAGGGGCAGATTGTATTCGCCTCTGAGACCTGTGCGCTGGACAGTATCGGCGCGGTATTTGTCCGGGACATTGAAGCGGGCGAAATTGTGGTGGTGGACGAGAATGGGGTGCGAAGCATCCGGACCCATTGCAAGGGAAAAGCCCATACCTGTGTGTTTGAATTCGTTTATTTTGCCAGACCTGATTCGGTGATCGAGGGCAAATCGGTTCATGAAGCCCGCCGCCAGGCCGGACGCTTTTTGGCCCAGGAACATCCGGTAGAGGCGGACGTTGTGATCGGCGTGCCGGATTCCGGGCTTGACGCAGCGTTGGGTTACGCGGAGGAATCGGGGATCCCATACGGCATGGGATTTGTGAAAAACCGGTATATCGCCCGGACGTTTATCCAGCCGGAACAGGGGCAGCGGGAAAATTCGGTCCGCATTAAGCTCAATGCCCTGGCGTCGGTTGTCAAAGGAAAACGGGTCATTATGGTAGACGATTCCATTGTCCGCGGCACAACCAGCGCCCGAATCGTAACCCTTTTGCGGGATGCCGGCGCCACCGAGGTTCATGTCCGGGTGTCGGCGCCGCCGTTTATCAGTCCTTGCTATTACGGGACCGACATCGATTCCAAAGAAAATCTTATCGCCTGCCAGATGAGCGAGAAAGAAATTTGCCGGGTCATCGGGGCTGACTCCCTGGGATATTTGAGCGTGGAGGGCGTGCGGCACATCGCCGATGGAGCCCACTGCGGCTTCTGCTGCGGATGCTTTACCGGAGAATATCCCGCGGCAACGCCAAAGGAAATGGAAAAATCCAAATTTGAACAGAAAATCAAAAAAGAGTAACTGGCTGCTTTTGCGGTTTCGGTAAGGACGCGGCCCCAAAGACCGCGATGTGTGCGGCTGTTTTGCCCGCATCCTATCCAATATAACGGACAAAAATCGCCGCCGCATTTTGCTGCGGCATAAACAGAATGGAGCGTAGTGATTTATGGAAAAGAGCTTTAGCGACAGCTACAAGGCGGCAGGCGTAGACGTGACCGCTGGTTACAAAGCGGTGGAACTGATGAAAACCCATGTGGCCCGTACCCAGACTGCTGGCTGTATTTCCGGCATTGGCGGCTTCGGCGGATTGTTTGAAATGGATCTGACCGGGATGGAAAAGCCGGTATTGGTTTCCGGTACCGACGGTGTGGGAACCAAGCTGAAACTGGCCTTTCTTCTGAATAAGCACGACACCGTGGGCATTGACTGCGTGGCCATGTGCGTCAACGATATTATCTGCGCCGGCGCCAAGCCGCTGGTGTTTTTGGATTATGTGGCGGTGGGCAAAAACTATCCGGAAAAAGTGGCGCAGATCGTTTCCGGCGTGGCGGAAGGCTGTGTGCAGGCCGGCTGCGCTCTGGTAGGCGGCGAGACTGCTGAAATGCCTGGATTTTATCCAGAGGACGAATACGACCTGGCCGGTTTTTCGGTCGGCGCGGTGGACAAGTCTAAAATTTTGGATATGAATACCATTGAAGAGGGCGATGCAATCATCGGCTTAGCGTCTTCCGGCGTTCATTCCAACGGCTTCAGCCTGGTGCGCAAGGTGTTCGATGTGGAGCACAGTGATCTGGGCGCTTATGCCGACCGGCTGGGCAAACCGCTGGGAGAAACGTTGCTGACTCCTACCAGAATTTATGTAAAACCCATCCTCAAATTGATGGAGGAAGTACAGATCAAATCCATTTCCCATATTACCGGCGGCGGATTTTACGAAAATATCCCGCGGGCCATCCCCGAGGGCTTCCAGGCAGTCATTGACCGGGATGCGGTGGATGTGCTGCCGATCTTCCAGCTCATTCAGGAGGTGGGCAATATTCCGGAGCGGGATATGTTCAACACCTTTAACATGGGCATCGGCATGTGCGTCGTAGTCAAAAAAGAGGATGCGGCCAAGGCGGTGGAAATCCTCTGCGGATGCGGCGAAAAAGCCAAAGTTATCGGCGAAATCCAAAAAGGCGAGCACACCGTCTCCTTTCGGTAAGGGGGTAGGGGCATGATAAAAATTGCGGTGCTGGTTTCCGGCGGCGGAACCAATCTGCAGGCGCTGATCGACGCGCAGAAGGCCGGAGCGTTCCCCAATGGAAAGATCGTACTGGTCATGGCTTCCAACCAAAAAGCGTACGCGCTGGAACGGGCCAAAAACGCGGGTATCGAATCGGTGGTAGTGAGCCGGAAGAGCTTCGGCGATCCGGCGGATTACGACCGGGCGGTGGTACAAACGCTGCAAAGCCGCGGCATTGATCTAGTCGTGCTGGCGGGATTTTTGAGTATCCTGGGCAAACCGGTCATCGACGCTTACCCAGAGCGGATCCTCAATATTCACCCATCGCTGATTCCATCCTTCTGCGGCGCCGGATTTTATGGGCTGCGGGTCCATCAGGCGGCGCTGGATTACGGGGTAAAGGTCACCGGGGCGACGGTGCATCTGGTCAACGAAATCCCCGACGGCGGGCGGATCCTGCTGCAAAAAGCAGTAGAGGTACTGCCCGGCGATACGCCGGAACTGCTGCAGAAAAGGGTCATGGAGCAAGCGGAATGGAAGCTGCTGCCCCAAGCGGTGGCTATGCTGTGCGAGCAGCTGGAGCAGGAAAAAGGAAACTGAATGATACCATTTGTATTTTATAAATTTATGATATATTTCGGAAAGGGGCAAATGGGATGAAAGCGATCAATTTATATGAGTATCTTTCCGGCAATGAATATCCCGGGCGGGGTATTGTGCTGGGACGGTCCAAAGACGGGCGCCATATGCTGATCGGATACTTTATCATGGGCCGCAGTGAAAACAGCCGCAACCGGGTTTTTGTCACCGAGGGCGAGGGCATTCGGACAGAGGCGTTTGATCCGGCCAAGCTGTCCGACCCGTCGCTGATCATTTATTCACCGGTGCGGGTGCTGGGTAAAAGCACGATTGTAACCAACGGCGACCAAACGGACACCATCTACGACTTTATGGCAAAGGGCATGAGTTTTGAGGATGCCCTGCGGACCCGGACTTTTGAGCCGGATGGCCCCAACTTTACCCCTCGCATTTCCGGTGCGGTCTGCGGCGCGGGATACCAGCTTTCCATCTTAAAAAGTGCCGAAGGAAATCCGGATGCGGTACACCGTTTCTTCTTTGATTATACCGATGCGCTGCCGGGACAGGGCCATGTGATCCACACCTACCGGGAAAACGGGAACCCTATTCCTTCCTTTGAAGGGGAACCGGTACTGGTGGAAATGGCCGACGGATTTGAAGCGTTTGGCGAGAAATTGTGGACCGCTCTTAACGAAGAAAATAAGGTCTCGCTGTTCGTTCGGTCCATTGATTTGGCAACCGGAAAAACCGAGACGAAGATTTATAATAAAAACAAATAGGAGGCAGAACCATGGCGAAGGAACTGGAACTGAAATACGGCTGTAATCCCAACCAAAAGCCCTCCCGCATCTTTATGGCCGACGGCGGGGAACTGCCCATTGAGGTACTCAACGGCAAGCCGGGATACATCAACTTTTTGGATGCCTTTAACAGCTGGCAGCTGGTAAAAGAACTGAAAGAAGCCACCGGATTGCCGGCGGCGGCATCGTTTAAGCATGTCAGCCCCGCGGGTGCGGCGGTTGGCCTGCCTTTGACCGATGTGCTGCGGAAAATCTACTTCACCGGCGACCAGCCCCTGTCCGCACTGGCCTGTGCCTATGCCCGCGCGAGAGGCGCCGACCGCATGAGCTCCTACGGCGATTTTATCGCCCTGTCCGATACCTGTGACGCCGACACCGCGAATCTGATTCATAAAGAAGTATCCGATGGCGTTATCGCTCCCGGCTATACGGATGAGGCGCTGGAGATTCTCAAATCCAAACGCAAAGGAACTTACAATATCATCAAAATCGACCCGGATTATGTGCCCGCTAAAATCGAACACAAACAGGTTTACGGCGTGACTTTTGAGCAGGGCCGCAACGATTTGAAAATCGACAGCGAAATGCTCGGGAACATGGTGACCGAGAATCAGAATCTGCCGGAAGAGGCAAAAATCGATCTGGTGATTTCTTTGATCACCCTGAAATACACCCAGTCCAATTCGGTCTGCTACGCCAAAGGCGGGCAGGTCATCGGTGTTGGCGCGGGTCAGCAGTCCCGTATCCATTGCACCAGACTGGCGGGCAACAAAGCGGATGTGTGGTATCTGCGGCAGCACAAAAAAGTTTTGAAACTGCCTTTTAAAGAAAAAATCCGCCGGGCTGACAGAGACAATACCATCGACGTCTATATTTCTGACGATTATATGGATGTGCTGGCCGACGGTGTTTGGGAACAATTCTTTACGGAAAAACCCGAGCCGCTGACCCGGGAGGAAAAACGCGCCTGGTTGGATACCATGTCCGGCGTATCCCTGGGCTCCGATGCGTTTTTCCCGTTTGGCGACAATATCGAGCGGGCTCATAAGAGCGGCGTGGAATACATCGCGCAGCCCGGCGGCTCCATCCGGGACGATAACGTGATCGATACCTGCAATAAGTACGGTATTGCCATGGCGTTCACCGGAATTCGCCTGTTCCACCATTAATCGGCGGGAGGAAGCTGCATGAAAGTTTTAGTAGTCGGTTCCGGCGGCCGGGAACATGCGGTGGTTCGGAAGCTGGCGGAGAATAAAGAGATCGAGCATATTTACTGCGCACCGGGCAACGGCGGCATCAGCGTGCAGGCCACGCCGGTGGAGATAAAAGCCACCGATATAGACAGCATGGTCGCGTTTGCGAAAAACGAGGGGATCGATTTTGCGGTCGTCACCCCGGACGATCCGCTGGTGCTGGGAATGGCCGACGCCATGGAAGAAGCGGGGATCCCCGCTTTCGGCCCCAGCAAAAAAGCGGCCCAGATCGAGGGCAGCAAGGTGTTTGCCAAAAATCTGATGAAGAAATACGGCATCCCCACTGCCAAATACGAAGTGTTTGACGACCCTGCTCAGGTTATCGATTACATTGAGCGGGAGAACCGGTTCCCGGCGGTTATTAAGGCCGACGGGCTGGCGCTTGGAAAAGGCGTGATCATTGCTCAGAACCTTCAGGAGGCCAAAGAGGCGGTTCATTCTATCATGGAGGACAAGATCTTTGGCAAAAGCGGCAACCAGGTGGTGGTAGAGGAATTCCTGACCGGCAAGGAAGTGTCGGTTCTGGCCTTTACCGATTCCCATACGGTGGTTCCGATGGTATCTTCCATGGACCACAAACGGGCCTATGACAATGATGAGGGCCCCAACACCGGCGGCATGGGCACCATCGCGCCAAGCCCCTACTATACGGCGGACGTGGCCGGGCGCTGTATGAAAGAAATTTTCCTGCCGACAATCGAAGCTATGAAAAAAGAGGGCTGCCCCTTTAAAGGGTGTCTGTACTTCGGCCTGATTTTGACAGAACAAGGCCCAAAGGTGATCGAATACAACTGCCGGTTCGGCGATCCGGAAACGCAGGTAGTGCTTCCACTCTTAAAGACTGACCTGTTCACTATTATGCGGGCGGTGCGTGACGAGCGCCTGAGCGAACTGGACATCCAGTGGTCTGACGGCGCAGCGGCCTGCGTGGTACTGGCCAGCGGCGGATATCCGAAAAAATATGAGACAGGCTTCCCCATTGAGGGACTGAATGAGCGGGGAGAACATCCCGATGTGATTGTATATCACGCCGGTACCAAGCGGCAGGACGGCAAATTCCTGACCGCCGGCGGACGGGTGCTCGGCATCACCGGATTGGGGCAGAATCTGTCTCAAGCGCTGGAAAAAGCATATGGCGCGGTGAAAGAAATCACCTTCCCAAAAGCCCATTACCGTACCGACATCGGCAAAAAATAGGAGAGAGAATATGGCAGTTTATCGTTGTTTTGTAGAAAAGAAAACACCCTTTGCCGTTGAAGCGGCAGGGGTGCTGAGCGATTTGCGAACGGCATTGCGCACCGAGGACATTACCGAAGTGCGGGTGCTCAACCGTTATGATATCGAGAATATCGATGAAGCGGATTACCGCATGGCTCAGAAAACCATCCTGTCCGAACCGCAGGTGGACGATGTTTACGAGGAAACCGCCCCGGCTCCGGCGGCGGATGAGTGGGTGCTGGCGGTGGAATACCTGCCCGGCCAGTTTGACCAGCGGGCGGACTCCTGCGCCCAGTGCATTCAGCTTTCCACCTGCAAAGAGCGCCCGGAAGTAAAAACCGCGCGCGTATACTACATCAAAGGAACGCTTTCTGATGTGGAAAAACTGAAAATCAAAGAAACCCTGATCAACCCCGTGGAAGCCAGGGAAGCGGCGATGGAAAAACCTGCTACCATTAAGCAGAATTATGCCAAACCGGATCCGGTTGCGGTGCTGGACGGCTTCAACGGCCTGGACGAGCAGGGCCTGGCGGATTTTATCAAGCAATACGGCTTGGCGATGGACTTGGATGACATCAAGTTCTGTCAGCAATATTTTAAAGATGAGGAAAAGCGCTGCCCCACCATCACCGAAATCCGCATGATCGACACCTACTGGTCGGATCATTGCCGTCATACGACTTTTGGCACCATTATTGAAGACGCGGACATTCGGCCGGAATACATCAAAGAAACTTATGAAAATTATCTGGAGCTGCGCAAAAAGCTGTATGCCGGGCGCAGCGATAAGCCGGTAACGTTGATGGATCTTGCCACCATCGGTACCAAAGTGCTCAAAGCCGCCGGAAAAATGCACGATCTGGACGAGTCGGAGGAAATTAACGCCTGCTCGGTCAAAATCAAGGTGGATGTAGACGGCGAAGAGCAGGATTGGCTTTTGATGTTTAAAAACGAGACGCATAACCACCCCACCGAGATTGAACCGTTCGGCGGCGCAGCTACCTGCCTGGGCGGCGCCATCCGTGACCCGCTGTCCGGCCGCAGCTACGTTTATCAGGCCATGCGTGTCACCGGTGCAGCGGATCCGCTGCTGCCGGTGGATCAGACCATGAAGGGCAAGCTGCCCCAGAGAAAGATCGTTACCACCGCGGCGGCAGGATACAGCTCCTACGGCAACCAGATTGGTCTGGCTACCGGGCATGTAACCGAAATCTACCATCCAGGCTATGTGGCAAAGCGTATGGAGATCGGCGCGGTAGTGGGTGCGGCGCCCCAGGAAAACGTGATTCGGGAGCGTCCTGCACCGTCCGATGTAGTCATCCTGCTGGGCGGGCGCACCGGGCGTGACGGCTGCGGCGGCGCCACCGGTTCCTCCAAGTCCCACACCCTCGAATCGCTGGAAAGCTGCGGCGCCGAGGTGCAGAAGGGCAACGCGCCGGAGGAGCGCAAACTCCAGCGGCTGTTCCGCGATCCCAAAGCGACCCGCCTGATCAAACGCTGCAACGACTTCGGCGCGGGCGGCGTATCGGTAGCCATCGGTGAATTGGCCGATGGGCTGCATATCGATTTAAGCAAAGTTCCGAAAAAATATGAGGGGTTGGACGGCACCGAACTTGCTATCAGCGAATCCCAGGAGCGTATGGCTGTTGTGGTGGCCAAGGAGGATGTGGAAACATTCCGTGCGCTGGCTTCTACCGAGAACCTGGAATCCACCGTTGTGGCGGAAGTGACGGCGGAACCCCGTTTGGTGATGGAATTGGATGGCCGGACAATCGTGGACCTGTCGAGAGAATTCCTCAATTCCAACGGCGCGAAAAAATTTACCACGGTATCGGTACCGGATCCGAAGCCGGAAGCAGCAACGCTGGAGTATTTGGATTTCGGCGCGAAGATGGAAAAACTGGCGGACGATCTGAACATCTGCTCCCAGAAGGGGCTGGTGGAACGGTTTGACTCCACCATCGGCGCCGGCACGGTACTGATGCCTTTCGGCGGCAAATGGCAGCTGACCCCGTCTCAGGCCATGGCGGCCAAGATCCCGGTGCTGGGCGGCGAGACCACGACCTGTTCCTTGATGGGCTGGGGTTTTGATCCTTACCTGTCCAGCCGCAGCCCGTACCATGGGGCGATGATGGCGGTCATCGAATCGGTAGCTAAGATTGTGGCGGCAGGCGGCAGCGCTAAAAATTGCTGGCTGACGTTCCAGGAATATTTTGAGCGGACACAAAACGATCCGGAGCGCTGGGGCAAGCCTTTTGCCGCTTTGTTGGGCGCGCTGAAGGCCCAATTGGAACTGGAGATCGGTTCCATCGGCGGAAAAGACTCCATGTCCGGCACATTTGAGGATATCGACGTACCGCCTACACTGGTGTCTTTCGCAGTGTCTACTGCGAAAGCGGACCGCATTGTTTCCACCGAATTCAAGGGTGAGGGCCATCCGGTTTATTTGATGAAGCCTTTCTACTATCCCAACGGACTGCCGGATTTTAACAGCGTAAAAGCGGTATTTGAACAGGTGGAGAACCTGATTTCCAAAGGCCGGGTGCTGTCCTGCTGGACCCTGAGCGCCGGTGGAGCGGCGGAAGGCCTTATGAAGATGATGCTGGGCAACCATATCGGCTTTGAACTGGACGAATCTTTCCGTGAAAACGATTTGTTCGACCAGTGCTACGGCGCGTTTTTGTGCGAATTGGACGGACCGGTGGAATTACCTGGTTCTGCTATCCTGGTGGGCCATACGGCCAAAGGATATTCGCTCAGAACGCCGTCGGCTACCGTTAATATGGACAAGCTGCAGAAAATTTATGAAAATAAGCTGCAGCCGGTATTCCCGTATCTGAGCTGCGAAGAAGAGAAGCCGGTTCAGACTTTCTCTTACGCTTGCGCAACGCCAGCCAAAGCGGCAGCCAAAACAGCGAAACCTCATGTGCTGATTCCGGTATTCCCCGGAACCAACTGTGAATATGATACAGCGCGGGCCTTTGAGCGGGCCGGTGCGGAAGCGGAGATCTTTGTTGTCCGCAATCTGACGCCGCAGGATATTGAGGAGTCGGTGCAGGCATTCCAGAAAGCCATTGCCGGCAGCCAGATCATCGCAATCCCCGGCGGCTTTTCCGGCGGCGACGAGCCGGAGGGATCCGGCAAGTTTATTACCGCTTTCTTCCGAAATCCGCAAATCAAAGAGCAGGTTCATGAACTGCTGCAAAATCGGGATGGACTGATGTGCGGTATCTGCAACGGCTTCCAGGCGCTGATCAAGCTGGGGTTGGTACCCTTTGGCGAGATCATCGATACCGACAGCAGCTGCCCGACTTTGACCTTCAACACCATCGGCCGTCACCAGTCCATGCTGGTGCGCACTCGGGTAGCTTCCAACAAGTCCCCCTGGCTGATGCACAGCAAGGTTGGGGAGATCCATACGGTAGCTATTTCCCACGGGGAAGGCCGTTTTGTAGCCGATGAGGCACTGGTGCAGAAACTGGCGCAGAACGGTCAGATCGCCACCCAGTATGTGGATCTGGAGGGCAATCCCACATCCAATATCCGATTCAATCCCAACAATTCCGTACAGGCGATCGAGGGTATTACATCGCCCGACGGACGGGTATTCGGCAAGATGGGCCATTCGGAGCGCTATGGAGAAAATCTGTACAAAAACGTTCCGGACAAGACGCTGCAAGACCTGATTTTCCAGGGTGCGGTGGACTACTACAAATAAAATTCCAAATGAAAAGGACCGAAAGGCAAAAGTCTTTCGGTCCTTTTTATAAGAATTGTCTCAGTTTTGGGAAAAGAGGAGACAATTCTCCTTTCAGGAGGACTCCTTTTTCAGCATCCGCCCGCCATACCGCACGGCAAAGATTTCTCCTTGCGGGTTGGGAAACAAGGTCAAATCAGACCAGGTCATTTTGGACTGAAGGAATAAAACACCGGGTTCAGAAAAACGGTACGGACGGGACTTGCCGGAGGAAAATACTTCCATTTTCCCGTCGTTCATGGAAATTTCGATGGTACTGCCCTCGGCGGACACATACCGTCCGCAGGCCTTTTGCTGGAGAGGGAGCGGCCATGGGGCACAAGACGCAGGCTCTTCGGGCCGGGGTTCCCGGCCGAGACACCAGAGCATGGCGGCTTCGGCAATCGAAGTGGCGGGGACGCCGGTGGTGTTGCATAAAACGACCACGCCGTATCTGGCATCGGGGCAGAAACTGATGGCGGAAGAAACCCCGGTCAGGCTGCCGCCGTGCCCGAACACAGAATGTCCGGCCAGGGTGCCTGCCGAAAGTCCGTATCCGTACCCGGTTTTTGGACGGTAAGAAGCGTAGGAAGCCGTCATACGGCGAAAAGAATCGGGGGAGAGCAAAGGCGCTCCCTGCCGCAGATAGAGCTGGAGATACTTCTCCATATCCCGGACAGTGGATTTCATGGCGCCGCCGCCCATCATCACAAAGGCGTTGTCATGATAGTCTCGAGTGGCCAATAAGCGGCCGTCCCGCTCTTCGTACAGAACTGCCGCATTGGAATCGGCGGCGGGAGGCAAAAAGCCGCATCCGCTGCGGGACATATCAAGAGGACGAAGAACATGCTTTTTCATGTAGCCGGCATAGGTATCTTCGCCGCCCTGGGTGCGGATAATATCGGATAACAGGCCAAAGCTGTCATTGGAGTAGCTTAGATATTCGCCGGGATTTCCCAGCGGTGTCTCCTGTGCATCCAAATCCGCGCAGACTTCCTGCACCGAAGCCTGGGAAAAAGGAACGCTGTATGCCAAATCGATGCCGTGATTCCACAGACCCATTTTCCGGGCCAGCGGTTCCACCGTTTTTCGCTGTACCGGCCAAAAGCTGCCGACATGGCTCATCAGATGGCGGACCAGAACCGGCTTTTCCCGATGGGCATTTTGAAAAGCTGGAATGTAGCGGCTGACCGGCGCATCCAGATCGATTTTTCCCTGCTGGGCAAGCTGCAGAACCGCCAGGCAGGTAAAGGATTTGGTGACCGACGCCAGCCCAAAGATGGTATCCCGATCGATGGGGAGTTTCAGCGCCTGGTCTCGGTAACCGAAAAACCGTTCCCATACCGGTCCTTCCCGATCGACGACAGCGACGGCGATTCCGACGGCACCATAAGTTTGCATGACGGTTTCAACATAAGATTCAAAAGCGGTGGATAGATGAGAAGAAAGAGACATCGGTTTTTCCTCCTTTCGAAAGGCAGGCGGAAAAGGTTGCTTTCCGGCCTGCATGGACCCAGATCAATCGGCGGCCAGGTTGCGGACCCAGCGGCCCCGTTTTAAAAACCAGAACGCGATAAACATTTTCACAAGATCCAGCAATTCGACGGTGATATACAGCGGGACAACGCCGATCGGCGTGAAGATGGAAAGCAGAGTGGACACCGCGACCGGACCGACCCAAAGAAAACCGGAATCAATGAGCATGGTGGAGAAAGTATCGCCGCCGGCGCGCAGTACATAGAAAGTGCAGACATTGACCACATAGATCGGCATCAAGCAGCTTTTGATGCGGATGAGTACTTCCAGCGCGTGGATTGCTTCGTCGCTTAACGCATACAGATGATGGATATACGGCGCGATGCAGAACAAAGCCGCGCCCAGAACCATGGAAACCATAACGCCGAAAACGATGATCTTTTTCGCATCGGATTTTGCTTCTTCCAGCTTATTGGCACCCAGTTTGCCGCCGATAAAAATGGCGATGGCGGAAGAAAGTCCGCCGAAAACGATAAACGCCAGATTCATTACCGTATCAACAACCGAAATCGCCGCGACCAGCAGTTCGTCCGCCCGCATATAAGATTTAAACACCAAAGAAGTGCCGATAGAAAAAAACAATTCGTTTGCAGTCAGGGGAACTGCTTTGGCCAGCATACTTTTCATCAAAGACCAATCCAGGAAAATCAGGCCTTTGAGATCCAATTTATAGAAATGCCGCTGCCGGATCAAAAGCACCAAATAGATGGTCATTTCCAGCAAGCGGGCGATCATGGTGGCCAATGCGGCGCCTTTGACCCCCATGGCAGGGGCGCCCAGTTTGCCATAGATTAGGATGTAGTTTAAAACCGTGTTGGTCAACACGGTGGCAGTACCCACTTTCAATTGGATTTTGTTTAATCCGATGGCGCGCATGGCCATCATGCAGGTGAAGGAGATCCCATAAGGAATGTAGGTGAATTTGGCGTAGTAGATATACTCGAGCCCCAAATCGACAATTTCCGGCGTACGGGAAAACAAATGAATGGTCCATTCAGGGGCGACAAACAGTACGCCGGTAAAAAGCGCCATGATCAAAAAACCAACGGAGAGGTTAATGTTGAGAATTTTTTGGCACCGCTCGTTTTTGCCGGCGCCATAGTTTTGGGCAATGTAGATACCGGCCGCGCCGCACAATCCAAACATGATGGATGACGCGATCATGTAAAAGCGGTTGGCAACCGTAACGGTGGTCAGAGCCGTTTGTCCAACGCCGCCGACCATAACATTATCGATCAGGTTGACAAAAGAGGTGACAAACTGCTGCGCCATAATCGGCAGGGCAATGGCGGTTACTTCTTTGTAAAAAAGCTTATCGCCAAAAAAATTTTTGATATGAAGCTTCGACATAACGGCTCCTTTCTTTGTGGTAAAATAAATAGAGCGAAGTTGTCTTAAAATGTATTAGGTAGTCTGACCAGTATAGCAAAAAAGCATAGAGAATGTCAATGATATCCAGATAAAATCTTTTGCGAAAACAATTGGTTGCGGCAAAAGAAAATTTTCCGTATCATACAAAGAAAAAAAGGAGGGCATTATGGGGAAAAAAGCGGTAGTCCTGGGAGGCGGCGGTTCCCGCGGTTCCTATCAGATCGGTGTGTGGAAAGCGCTGCAGGAACTGAATTTTGATTATGAAATCGTTACCGGCACATCGGTGGGGGCGCTTAACGGCGCGATGATGGTGCAAAAGGATTATGAACTGGCTGAACATATGTGGCAGAAGCTGAAGACCAGCGATGTGATGGAGGTGGCGGTGACAGATAAAATAGAGGGGCGGAAAGATCTCACCGGCAAGCTGGGAACGTTTCTCTCGGAAATGGTAAAAAACGGCGGCGCGGACCCCCGGCCTCTGGAGCAGATGCTCCGGGCTTATATCGACGAGGAAAAGATCCGCCGGTCCCCGGTGGAATTTGGATTCATAACGGTGGAATATCCACGGCTGGTGCCGAAGGTCCTTTCCAAAGAGTCTGTTCCGGTGGGAGAATTGGTGGATTACCTGATGGCCAGCGCCGCGTGCTTTCCCGCGATGAAAGCGCGGGTAATCGGTGACAAGACCTATATCGATGGCGGTTATTCGGACAATTTGCCGGTAAAAATGGCGGTTGAAATGGGCGCCGACGACATTGTGGCGGTGGATTTGGATGCCATCGGCATTGTGAGAAAGATGGATTTCCCCACGGTGCGGCTGCGCTGTTTGAAAAGCCGGTGGGATTTGGGCGTGTTTTTGCTGTTCGACAGTGATACAACCGTCCGGAATATCCGGCTGGGTTATCTGGAAACCCTAAAGGCGTTCGGCAAGAGGGAAGGCTTTTTGTATACTTTTTTGCCGGGGGAAACAACAGCGTTGTATCGGCGGATAGAAAAACAGTCGGACATCCTGCTGGCCAAAAGCGGCATGTATCTGATTCCGGGAAACGTCTATCCGGCACAGGCCAGGGCACAGCGGAAGCTGCGGCAGATTTTGGACCGGCCGCAGGGGCGGCTCGACAGCGAGACGATCGCGTTGGCCTGCTGCGAGACGGCGGCCCGGCTGCTGGGTGTAACGCCTTTGGAAGAGTACACCGCCCAGTCGATGGAAGCGGTCCTGACCGAAAACTATCAAAAACTGGAGCGGGATGCGGAGAAAATCCCCAGGATCCTGGCGGCCCGGTCGGCCAAAGAGCTGACAAAGCATTTGATGGGCTTGGAAAAGCGGCTGGTGCTTTTATACTGCTGCCGGTGCCTGGATGAAATGCTGGAAGGCTGTTTTCCTCCGCCGGCAGTGCGTGCGCTGTGTTCGGCGGTGACCGAAGAATTTCTGGCCGCCATGTATCTTTGCAGCCTGCGTCAGCCAAAAACAGAAAATAAAATGGATACAAATCCTTGACAACTGCATAGGATAGGTGTAAGATGGCTCCATAAACTTTCGGAAAGGAACGTACGCAGATGAAATTTTGCTTTACTGCAATTTCATCATCTTGTTGTTCAGACACTTCTGCAGTGCCTGCGCTTGGCGTACGCTTTTTTCGGAACGATTGATTGTTGCGGCCTTGGATAAACAGCAAGATGGGACGGCCGGATAATCTACATCTGTCGTGAAAGCCGAAGAGCATACGCTCTTCTTCACAGAGGCCGGCCAGCGCCA
>JBJEQT010000067.1:0-3462 GCA_051881895.1 Oscillospiraceae bacterium | reverse complement strand
CCTCCTTTTTGCAAAGAAAGGTGGAACGCATTTCCTGTTTGATTTAGGAAACCGAATCTCTTCTGGGCCGAGCCCGCTTTGCAGCGGGAAGCGTGAGGGAAGTTGCCGTCCTGTCCGGATCATAAGTGATCTGCGGGCTGCTGTGTTTATTCACACAATCGGCGGTAATCGTCAGTGTTTCGATTGTACCGTCAGACGGGGCGGTAAACATCGCCTCCGACAGAATCGATTCCATGATAGAGCGCAGTCCCCGCGCACCGTTCTTGCGTTCAATTGCCAGATGGGCAATGGCTTTCAGCGCTTCCGGTTCAAAAATCAGTTGGATGTTATCCATTTCAAACAGCTTTTGATACTGTTTCACAATAGCGTTTTTCGGCTCTACTAAAATCCGCATCAGCGCCTCTTCGTCCAGCGCTTTCAGACCCGTTACCACCGGGATACGACCCACCAATTCCGGAATCAGGCCAAATTTGACCAGGTCCTCCGGCAAAATCTGGCTGAGCAGCAAATCCGCGTCCTTCGCTTTTGCGTCTTTGAGTTCCGACCCAAAACCAAGTCCGGATTTTTGATTGACCCTTTTTTCAATGATCTTGTCGATCCCGTCAAAAGCGCCGCCGCAAATGAACAGAATGTTCGTCGTATCGATTTGTATAAACTCCTGCTGGGGATGTTTTCTCCCCCCGGTAGGCGGCACATTGGAAACGGTACCCTCCAGAATCTTCAAAAGAGCCTGCTGTACTCCTTCGCCGCTAACGTCGCGGGTGATCGAAGGATTTTCGCTTTTTCTGGCAATTTTGTCGATTTCATCAATATAAATGATGCCTCTCTCAGCTTTTTCAATATCATAATCAGCCGCCTGAATCAGACGGAGCAGGATATTTTCCACATCCTCGCCCACATATCCGGCCTCGGTCAGGGTGGTGGCATCCGTCACTGCGAAAGGGACATTCAGCGTTTTTGCCAGAGTCTGAGCCAGCATGGTTTTCCCTGTTCCGGTGGGTCCGACCAAAAGCACGTTGCTCTTGTTCAGCTCCACATCGCCGTCATTGCCGAAGAAAATTCGTTTATAATGGTTGTACACCGCCACCGACAATGATTTTTTGGCTGCGTCCTGGCCAATGACATATTGATCCAGAACCTCTTTGATTTGGGTCGGCTTGGGTATGGTGATATCCGCGGTTTCTTCCCGTCCCGCTCTACGCCGGCCGGAAAGCCCCTCTTCTTCCAGCACACTGTTGCACAGCTGCACGCATTCATTACAGATACACACCCCGGTACCGGCAATCAGCTTATCCACTTTATCCTGCGTTTTGCCGCAAAAAGAACAGCGCAGCATTCTGGAATTGTCGTCGCTTTTCGCCATATGGTTTTCCCTCTTTCCAGCACCTATTTTTCACCAGGCAAAAATTCGTGTGAAGCCAACGCTTCACACGAATTCAAGCATTATCGGTTGGTAATGACCTTGTCAATCAGGCCATACTCCATCGCTTCCTGGGCAGACATAAAGTTATCCCGCTCGGTATCCCGTTGAATCACTTCCAACGGCTTACCGGTATTGTCCGCCAGCATTTTATTCAGGTTTTCCTTGATCCGCAGGTACCGTTCTGCGTGAATTTTAATATCCGTAACCTGCCCCTGCATTCCGCCCATCGGCTGATGGATCATGATCTCGCTGTTCGGCAGTGCCAAACGTTTTCCTTTGGCACCGGAGGAAAGCAGGAATGCGCCCATCGAGGCTGCCATACCAATACAGATCGTGGAAACATCGCATTTGATATACTGCATTGTGTCATAAATCGCCAAGCCGGCTGTTACCGAACCGCCGGGGCTATTGATATACAAGCTGATGTCCTTATCCGGGTCCTGCCCTTCCAGGTACAAAAGCTGCGCGACCACCAGACTCGCGCTGGCATCGTTTACTTCCTCACAAAGCATCACAATTCTGTCGTTGAGCAATCTGGAAAAAATGTCATAGGAACGCTCGCCGCGATTTGTTTGTTCCACTACCATTGGCACCAGACTCATGGTTCATTACCTCCATTTAAAATATGTAAGAGGAAGAAACACAGGCACCTTGTAAAAAGAATGATTATTCAGCGTCTTGGGTTTCTTCTGCTTTTTTCTTGGTTGTTTTTTTCTTGGCAGGCGCTTTTTTCTCTTCGCCTTCGTCCGCCTTCTCTTCTTTCGCAGCCGCTTTCTTCTTGGCGGGAGCTTTCTTCTTTTCCGGCGCACTTTCGGAAACTTCCGCGCTGGACTTGATCAGGTCGATAGCTTTGTTCACAGCCAGATCCAATTTGATTTCCTCGGCAGGAACCAGCTCTTTGAGTTTTGCAAGCTCCATCGAATAAGCAGAAGCCATCTTTTCCAACTCTGCTTCCAATTCCTCTTCGGAAACCTCAATGTTCTCCAGCTTAACGATTTCTTCCAGCGCCAGACGAATTTTCACCTGATTCAAAGCCTGCTCTTTATAAGTTTCCTTAAAAGCGTCGGCCGTAAAGCCGGTATATTTCGTATACAGATCCAGGCTCAGGCCCTGAGACTGCAGACGGTAATCAAATTCCTGCAGCATCTCGTCCGTTTTGCGGTCTACCATGCACTGGGGAATTTCCGCTTCCATGCTCTCCACGACCTGCTCTACCAGCTGCTCCTCCACTGCGGTTTCAGCGCTTTTTTCCGCCGCCTCAGTCAGTTTCGCACGGATATCTTTTTTCAACTCGTCCAAAGTGTCAAACTCGCTGACATCCTTTGCAAACTCGTCATCCAGTTCCGGCAGTTCTTTTTCCTTGATTTCATGCAGCTTGCATTTGAACACAGCGGCTTTCCCCGCCAGTTCTTCCGCCTGATAATCCTCCGGGAAAGTGACGTTTACGTCGAACTCCTCGCCCACGTTTTTGCCCACGATTTGATCTTCAAAGCCGGGAATAAACTGACCGGAGCCCAATTTCAAATCAAATTTTTCGCCTTTTCCGCCTTCAAAAGGAACATCGTCAACGAAGCCCTCAAAGTCAATGACGGTGTTGTCGCCGTCTTTGGCGGCACGGCCTTCTACTGTTACCATTCTGCCGTTTCTTTCCTGCAGTTTGGCAATCTCTTCATCCACCTGCTCGTCGCTGACGTTGACAGGCGCTTTGGTCGCTTTCAGGCCTTTGTATTTTTTCACAGTAACCTCAGGTTTTACCGTTACTTTCGCAGTAAAGGAAAATCCTTCGGCAGAAACATCGGTGATCTCGATTTCCGGGCGGTCTACCGGGTCGATTCCCGCTTCTTCTACCGCTTTGGTATATGCGTCGGGATACATATCGTTAACGGTATCCTCATAAAAAACAGCTTCGCCATACAACTTCTCGATTACGCTTTTGGGCGCTTTGCCTTTGCGGAAACCGGGAACAGTGATATTTTTCGCGGTTTTCTTGTAAATTTTGTCGATTCCTTTTTTGAAATCTTCCGCGCCGACGGAAACCA
>JBJEQT010000066.1:0-3472 GCA_051881895.1 Oscillospiraceae bacterium | reverse complement strand
AACCCACGGCCTCTACCACCCCAAGGTAGCGCGCTACCAACTGCGCCACACCCAGCCATTTTGCGAAGACTATGATATCACATCTTTTTATAAAAAGCAAGTGCTTTTTCATTTTTCTTTTTGCCCTCATTCTTATTTGTTTCTAAACCTTTGATAATTCATGAAACCATGCGGCAATCGGGAGGATTTGGAAGAATTTAAAAGGATTTTTAAGATAAACCCGGTTAAAGATGAGATTTTATCCTGTTTTTTCCGAAAAATCACTGTTTTTTAAAGGAAAATGCGCAAAAATAATTGACAAATTTTTGCATTATGTTATAGTGGTATTCGCTGTGTATTGCCTTTTTACCGGCAATACCTTTGCATCTGTGCACGCCGGGTTTCCGGCAAAAATCCAATAGCCTTTTGCCCGCACGATCAAAAACGCGCCGGATACGGGCGCGTTTTTCTCGCGCAGCACAAAGACGAAGCATCCAGTTCAGGTACCGCCTAAAACGAACGGATTTCCGTTACGATTAGAACAAGCCTTTTGCGGGGAGCGGTATAAAAGGCTGGATGGGGTCGACAAGGTTTTATACTGCGGCGGCGGTTTTCCGCCGGCTGATTGCCCGCACCGCAGTCGGGCGGGAAGCGTGAACGGCACAGCGCATCGCTTCCGGGAATTTTACTTGTGAGACTTAAAATCCGCAAAGGGGGATGCAAAATGAGCAACACTATCATCAGCCTCAAGGACATCGTGGTGGAATTCGACGGACAACGGGTTTTGGAAGGGTTAAACCTGGACATCCACGACAAGGAATTCGTCACTTTCCTCGGTCCTTCCGGCTGCGGAAAAACAACGACGCTGCGTATCATCGGCGGCTTTGTGGATCCGAAAGAGGGAGACGTTTTCTTTGAGGGAAAACGCATCAACGACCTGCCGCCGCACAAGCGCCATGTGAACACGGTTTTTCAGCGTTATGCGCTGTTTCCGCATTTAAACGTGTTCGAGAACATTGCGTTTGGCCTGCGTATCCAAAAGGTACCGGAAAATCAGGTCAAGGAACGGGTGTCGGAAATGCTGGCGCTGGTCAACCTGAAAGGTTATGAAAAGCGCAACGTAAACCTGCTTTCCGGCGGCCAGCAACAGCGTGTGGCGATCGCCCGCGCACTGGTCAACCATCCCAGAGTGCTTTTACTCGACGAGCCTCTGGGCGCGCTGGATTTAAAGCTGCGCAAGGAGATGCAGATCGAACTCAAACGGATTCAAAAAAGCACCGGAATTACCTTTATTTACGTGACCCACGACCAGGAAGAGGCACTCACCATGAGCGACACCGTCGTGGTCATGAACAACGGCGACATTCAGCAGATCGGCACGCCGGAGGATATTTACAACGAGCCGAAAAACGCGTTTGTCGCGGACTTTATCGGCGAGAGCAACATCATCGACGGCATTATGCTGCGCGACTGCTTTGTGGAGTTCGCCGGCACCCAGTTTGAATGTGTGGACAAGGGCTTTGCTCCCAACGAGCCGGTGGATGTGGTCGTCCGCCCGGAGGACGTCAAGGTTGTGGGCGAAGGCGAAGGCCAATTATCCGGCATGGTAGAGAGTGTCACCTTCAAAGGCGTACACTTTGAGATGTCGGTCACCGTATACGGCCAGGAATGGCTGATCCACTCGACCCAGAGCCAGGAGGTCGGCTCGGTGATCGAAATCCGGCTGAACCCGGAGGACATCCATATTATGAAGAAAATGGAGGAATAGTTATGAAAACAAAGTATTCCTCCCTGTTTTCCCTGCCCTATCTCATCTGGTCGCTGATTTTTATCATTGTACCGATGGGACTTGTGGTCGTGTTTGCGTTCACAACGGAGGGCGGCCAATTTACCCTGGACTATGTATCCCAGGTGGGCGAATACACCAATGTACTGGTTCGGTCGGTCTGGCTGGCGGCGATTGCCACCGTCATCTGCCTTTTGATCGGCTATCCGCTGGCGTACATCATGTCCCGGATGCCCGGTTTTCAACAGCGGACCATGCTGATGCTGATCATGCTGCCCATGTGGATGAACTTCCTGCTGCGTACTTACGCCTGGATGACCATCCTGGAAAAAAACGGTCTGCTCAATAAACTGTTCGGGCTGTTCGGGCTTGGGCCGTTTGACATGATTAACACCCAGGGAGCAGTCGTGCTGGGCATGGTATATAACTACCTTCCCTTCATGGTTCTGCCTCTTTATTCCATTATGACCAAGATCGATAACCGCACCATCGAAGCGGCGCAGGATCTGGGCGCCAATACCAAGAATGTCTTTACCCGCATTGTGATCCCCATGAGCATGCCCGGTATCAGTACCGGCATTACCATGGTGTTTGTTCCGTCGGTTTCCACCTTTATCATTTCCAGAATGCTGGGCGGCGGCGGAAACCTTTTGATCGGCGATCTGATCGATCTGCAGTTTTTGGGAAACGCGTACAACCCCCATCTCGGCTCGGCTATCTCGCTGGTTTTGATGGTGCTGATTTTGCTTTGCATGAGTATCCTCAACCAGTTTAACGGCGACGAGGACCGGGAAGGTATGCTTTTGTAAAATCTGCAAATCCAAGATAGGATCAAAAGGAGTGTGACACGATTGAAATGGCTTTCTAAGACCTATATCTGGGTCATTATGGCATTTTTATACGCCCCTATCGGCGTTTTGATTTTCTTTTCGTTTAATCAGTCCAAAAGCCGCTCCAACTTTACCGGCTTTACGCTGGACTGGTATGTAAAACTGTTCCACAACGACCTGATCATCCAGTCTTTGATCAACACCCTGATCGTTGCGCTGATCTCCTCCGTGATTGCCACGGTCATTGGAACGGCGGCGGCGGTGGGAATTAACAGTATGAAAAAATGGTCCAAGTCCATTATCATGAACATCACCTATTTGCCGATCGTCAACCCCGAAATCGTGATCGGCGTGTCTTTCATGCTGCTGTTCGTTCTGGCGCAGGGGATGTTAAGCAACATCGGCCTGGGGTTTGAGTTTGGCTATACGACATTGATTCTGGCCCATGTGACCTTTAACCTGCCTTATGTGATTTTAAACGTCATGCCGAAACTGCGGCAGATGGACCGCTATATTTATGAGGCGGCGCTGGATCTCGGATGCCCGCCGTCCAAAGCCTTTTTCAAGGTGGTGCTGCCGGAAATTATGCCCGGTATTCTGTCCGGCTTTTTGATGGCGTTTACCTATTCGCTGGACGATTTTGTCATCAGCTATTTCGTCAGCGGCGCTACCTCTCAGACGCTGCCGATCACCATCTACTCCATGACCCGGCGGAAGGTCAGCCCGGAAATCAATGCGATTTCCGCCATCATTTTCGTGGTGGTCCTTGTTATCCTTCTGTTGGTCAATTTCCACGGGGCGCATAAAGAAAAGCAGTCCCGCAGAAGGGAGGCACAGGGATGAAACGTCTTGTCAGCTTCGCTTTATGTCTGATGCT